>CACYBV010000082.1 GCA_902772745.1 uncultured Eubacteriales bacterium | reverse complement strand
TGAGGCTTTCGGAGTCGATCGGGATATGAAGTGCTTCAGAAAGGCGTTCTGCTATTTCAAACGCCTGGTTGTAGCCGCGTTCCCGGAGACGGTTTTTATGGACCGGCACCGGGATCAGTACCTCCGGCTGCCAGAGACGGATATACGGCCGGAGGGTTTTCGAAAAATCGAGGCAGGGGTAATCGAGAAGCTGGCGGTTCCCGTGATATTTGACCTCGGAAAGCATCCGCCGGATGTAGAAAGAACCGTATTCCGCCCAGGCGATATTCCGCGAAAAAACAGGCATGCTGCGTTCGCACTGCGTACAGTACTCCTGAAGTTCCGAATCCATCGGACGGCCGCATTTCATGCAGAAGGGGTCCCGGACACGGCGGATTTTCTTCTCGCAGGGCGGACAGATCAGACTTTTTCCCGGCGGAAGCGCGCGAAGACACACGGGGCAGTGTTTTGGATAGATAAAATCAATGATCGCCATAGAGTTCGCGGATCATGTCCCGGAGTCCGCTGTAGCGTTTCTGTTCCCGGTCGTTTCGGATCATCCGGCAGAAAGTGTCGTAGGACCCGACGATGCAGACGCATTTCTTCGCGCGCGTCACACCGGTGTACAAAAGGTTTCTCGTCATCAGAAGCTGCGGCCCGGAAAGAAGCGGGATAATGACCGCAGGGTACTCCGAACCCTGAGATTTGTGGATCGTCACCGCATAGGCAAGTTCGAGGCTGTCCGCCGCGGAGAAGGGATAGACCACGGTCTTTTCCTCATCGAAAAGCACTGTAATCGTTTCTTCGAAAAAGCTGATTCTTTTGATCACGCCCATGTCCCCGTTGAAGATCCCCGTCCCGGTCTTTTTCGGATAAGTTCCTTCGATTTCCCATTCCATCTGATAATCGTTTTTGATCTGCATGACCTTGTCGCCCTCGCGGAACAGGCCGAAAGAGAATTCTTTTTCAAGTTTTTTCGGAGAGGGCGGATTCAGCTGATCCTGAAGCACCCGGTTGAGATTTTCGACGCCTAAAACGCCTTTTCGCATCGGGGAAAGGACCTGCAGTTCGCTGATGTCCGCACCGACATAGGGAGGAAGTTTTTCCCGAAGCAGCGTAACAGTCGCGCCGGTGATCCGCGCCGCTTCGTCACGGAGGATGAAAAGGAAGTCCTTTGACGCCTTTTTTTCGACGATTTCTCCTTCATTGATGCGGTGCGCGTTGACGATGATATCGCTTTCTTCCGCCTGACGGAAAATCTTCGTGAGCCGCACTACAGGAAAGCATTCCGAATCGATCAGGCTTTTCAGGACTTCTCCCGGCCCGACCGAAGGCAGCTGGTTCACATCTCCGACGAGTATCAGCCGCATCCCGGGTACCATCGCCTTAAGAAGCGCGTGCATCAGCATTGTGTCCACCATCGACATTTCATCGATAATCACGACATCCGCTTCGAGCGGCATCTCGGAATTCCGCTGGAATACCGATCCGCCGGCCGGATTCCCGCTGACCTCCAGCATCCGGTGAATGGTCTGCGCTTCGTAGCCCGTGGCCTCCGTCATCCTTTTCGCCGCGCGCCCCGTCGGCGCCGCGAGAAGGATGTCCAGTCCTTCCCGGATAAAATAGCTGATGATCAGGTTGATAATTGTGGTCTTCCCGGTTCCCGGGCCGCCGGTGATGATCGAAATTCCGTTCTTCACAGCGACATGCGCGGCCTCGTGCTGCAGAGGATCCAGCGTAATCCGGTTTTCCTCCTGAAGCGCGAAAAGCTTCCGGTCGATCTCCGAATCCGGCAGCGCTTCATCCCGAAGGTTCATATCCCGAAGGATCCGGGCCGAATCGAGCTCCATCCGGTAAAAGGAGTTGAGATAAACGCGGCACTCCCCGCAGTCACGCACAAGATGCAGCTTTTTCTCCGCGGCAAGATCCTCAAGCAGGTGTTCAAAATCCGCAATCTGTACCGACAGGAGCTCTTCCGCCGCCTGCAGCAGCTCCTCCTTCGGAAGGTAGGTATGTCCGAAGGACACCGCCTGGGAAAGCGCATACAGGAGTCCCGCCCGGATACGGAATTCCGAATCTTCGCGGATGCCGTTCTTTTGTGCAATCTGGTCGGCCGTTCGGAATCCGATCCCATCGATATCCTCGGAAAGCTTATACGGATTTTCCCGGACGATGCTGTACAGCTTCATGCCGTATTCGCGGAAGATTTTCGCGGCCATGTTGAAAGTCATCCCGTACTGCTGGAGGAAAATAACGGCTGAGCGGATTTCGCGCTTCTCGACAATCCTCTGCGCAATCGCCATCGCCGAGCGTTCGCTGATCCCGCGGACCTCCGCGAGCCGCTCCGGCTCCTCTTCGATGATGCGGAAAGTATCGTCCCCGAATTTTGCGACGATCCTCGCGGCGAGTGCCGGGCCGATGCCTTTGACTGCGCCGGAGCTCAGATATTTTTCAATCGATGCCCGGTCTGAGGGCGTGATGAATTCATAACGCTCAACCTTCATCTGTTCGCCGTAAACAGGATGAATGACGATGTCGCCTTCCGCCCGGATGAATTCGCCCTCGGAAAGCGTCGGAAATACGCCGGTCAGGACGGTTTCCTTCCCGCCGTCGGAAAGCGCCAGCACTGTATAACCGTTCTCCTCGTTGCGGAAGGTGATCCTCTCGACATAACCTGAAACTGTGTCCATTTTTGTGTAAGTTCCCCTTTGAAAATACCGCAGGCGGCTGTCCGTAAACGAAACATCCGCCTGCTGAATCTATATCAGGACTGCCGCCCTGTTGTTTCCTGCTCCTCAGTCATCCACCGTTCCGAGATCGGCGTTGTGGATGAATTCGATATATTTTCCGGTACCGATCGCGACGCAGTTCATCGGGTCCTCTGCGATCATCGTCGGAATGCTTGTCTTCTCCTCGAGAAGCTTTTCCATGCCCTGAAGAAGCGCCCCGCCGCCGGTCAGCACGATTCCGCGGTCCGCAATATCCGCCGCCAGTTCCGGCGGTGTTTTCTCCAGAACCGAATGCACCATATCGACGATCTTGTTCGCTGACTCCGTGAGCGCTTCAAGGGTCTCATCGGAGGTCAGGGTGACGGTCTTCGGAAGACCTGTGACAAGGTTACGGCCGCGCACGTCCAGCGTCAGTTCTTCGTCGGGCTTGTAGCAGGTCCCGATCTTGATCTTGATCTCTTCCGCGGTCCGTTCACCGATCAAAAGGTTGTGTTTGCGGCGCATGTAGCGCACGATCGCATCGTCAAAATCATCGCCCGCAACTTTCAGCGAATCGGAAACCACGGTTCCGCCGAGAGAAATCACGGCGATATCCGTCGTGCCGCCGCCGATATCGACGATCATGTTGCCACAGGGTTTTGAGATATCGATGCCCGCGCCGATTGCCGCCGCCACGGGTTCCTCGATAATGAAAACTTCCCGCGCGCCGGCGTTTATGGTCGCATCTTCAACCGCTTTTCTTTCGACTTCCGTGATATGCGAAGGCACGCACACGGAAATCCTCGGACGGCGGAAGGTACGCTTTCCGAGTGCTTTCTGGATGAAGTAGCGGATCATTTTTTCTGTGATTGTATAGTCCGAAATCACGCCCTGTCTTAATGGACGGACTGCCTTGATATTGCCCGGCGTACGGCCGATCATCAGCCGCGCCTCCTCGCCGATTGCCTTGATTTCATTGGTGTTGGTGTCATAAGCCACAACCGAAGGCTCCTTTAAAACCACACCTTTGCCGTTGATATATACCAAAATGCTCGCTGTGCCGAGATCGATGCCGATATCAGCGCCGCCGCCGAATAAACCCATTTCAAACCTCCGGAAATCTATCAGATCAACCGCCGTGAAAATGTCACGGCAGATAACTTTTATCAATCAAAAACCGGTCTTTTCGCCGGTCGATTATAGTTTAGAACATGGACGCGGATTTGTCAATCCGAATTGTGTGAAGAATTCAAAAAGATTGTCCTCCATCATCCGATGTCGATGGAAAGCGCTTCCGGGTTTTCCGTATCCTGGTCCCGGAACTGCAGGCGGTACAGCGCCGCATACTCGCCGTTCTTCTGCATCAGCTGCTCATGCGTTCCCTGCTCTACGATATGCCCTCTTGAAATCACCGCGATTTCATCGGCGTTCTTGATCGTGGAGAGCCGGTGCGCGACGACGATCGTCGTCCTGCCCCTGCAAAGCTCATCCAGGGACTGCTGGATGAGAAGCTCCGTCGTGTTATCAAGAGCGCTTGTCGCCTCATCGAGAATCAGGATCGCCGGATCCTTTAAGAATACCCGCGCGATCGACAGCCGCTGCTTCTGTCCTCCGGAAAGCCGCACGCCGCGTTCACCGATCTCCGTGTCGTAACCCTGCGGCATCTGGAGAATATAATCGTGGATATTCGCACGTTTCGCGGCCTCGATTACCTCTTCATCCGTCGCGTCCAGCCGCCCATAGAGGATGTTGTCACGGACAGAAGCGTTGAACAGATAGATGTCCTGCTGGACAATTCCGATATTTCTCCGCAGGGATTCCATCGTATACGAGCGGATGTCCTTCCCGTCAATCAGGATTTTTCCCTCCTGAATGTCATAGAAATGCGGCAGCAGGTGGCAGATCGTCGTCTTACCGCCTCCGGAAGGCCCGACAAGCGCATACTTTCTGCCGCGTCCGATCTTCATACTGATGTGTTCAAGCACTTCGTTCTTGTCGTCGAAACTGTAGGAAACATCCTGAAATTCGATCTCGCCGAGAAGTTCGCCGGCGTCTCTTGCTTCCTCATCATCCGTCTCAGGCTTCTCGTCGAGAATCTCGATAAAGCGTTCGAAGCCCGTCACACCGTTCTGGTACTGTTCCATGAAATTGATCAGCGTCGTGACCGGATTGATGAAGAGGTTTACCGACAGGAAGAAGGCGGAAAGGTCCGCGAAATCGATCTTTCCCGCGTACATGAACAGACCGCCGCCGAGAAGTACGACGATATTGAACAGATTCGTCACAAACTGCGTCGAAGCACCGAACTGCCCCATGGCCTTAAAGCCGAGGCGCCGCGCTTCTATATAATGCTCGTTTCCGATCTCGAACTTTTCCCGCTCTTTCGCGGCGTTGTTGTAGGCTTTCGTAACCCGGATCCCCTGGACGCTGGATTCCACGGAAGCATTGATCTCGGCGATCGCCTTCCGGCTCTCCGCAAAGGCCTTTCGCATCTTCTTCTGCAGCATCAGCGTGATCAGAAAAAGGATCGGTACGCAGGCAAACACGAGAAGCGTCAGCCAGACATTGATCGTGCAGAGATAGATCAGGGAAAGGATGATCGTGATCGTCGAAATGATGATATTCTCAGGCCCGTGATGCGCAAGCTCCGAAATATCCTGCAGGTCGTTCGTCATGCGGGACATGATCTTGCCGGTTTCATGGTTGTCATAGTATTTATAGGGCAGGGTCTCCAGATGGTCGAACATGTCCCGCCGCATCTCGGCCTGGATCCTCGTGCCCATCATATGGCCTTCGTACTGGATGAAAAACTGCAGGAAAGCGCGGATTGCGTACATCACAAGCACAATCACCGCGGCCAGAATAATCATCCGGACATTTTTGTCCGGAATGTAGGTATTGAGCATGCGCCGGGTCATGATCGGGAAAGTCAGCCCGAGCATGGAAATCATCAGGGACGCAAGCATGTCCAGCACAAATATTTTCCGTTCCGGCCGGTAATAACGTATGAATCTTTTCAGCATGTTTTTCTCCTGTTGTCTGAGCATTTATCCGCCGGTGCAAACCATTTTCGTCCTTTTTCTTTCGTTCCTTTTAATCAGTCCAGATATTTCAGGTCCTCCGGGGTCGTAATCTTGATATTCCCGTAGCTTCCGGGAGAAAGCCTGACGCGGCGGTTTCCGTACCGCTCCATGACCGATGCGTCGTCGGTGATCCCAAAAAGCTCTTCTCCTGATCCGAACATCCGCTCGTATGCTTCGAGTATTTCACGAAAATAAAAAGCCTGGGGCGTCTGTACCATATAAACACGGCTTCTTTCGGGCGTTTCAGAGACAAAGCCCTGAGCGTCCGCGATTTTCACCGTATCCTTACTGGGGACCGCAGTCACCGCACTGCCGCAGGCGCGGACGTTTTCCAGGTCAGCCGTGATAATCTCCTCCGTCACAAAGGGCCGGGCGGCGTCGTGGATCAGGACGATATCCGGTGCATAATTCTCCTCAAGAAATAAAAGGCCCCGGTACGCGGACAGAAAGCGTTCCGCGCCTCCTGCGGTTACCTCGGGGCAAGGAAGCGTCTTTTCACAGGCTTCAAAAGCATCTGAAAAATCCGCTTCCGAAAGCCGTCTCCGCACTTCCCGGATATCCTCCTCTCCGGTCACAACCGTCACCGGTATCCCGCAGGAAAGAAAGGTGCGGACACTTCGAAGGAACAGCGCTTCGCCTTTGTATGTCAGAAATTGCTTATGGATTTCGGTCCGCATCCTGCTGCCTTTTCCGGCTGCGAGGACCAGTGCGTGAATCTTTTCCATAATCGGTCTCCAATTCAAAACCCTGTATTTAGCACCGTTTTCATACCCCGTACGCAGTCAGTATCACAGGATCAGGCCGGGAATCGCATAGGCCAGGATATCGATAATCGCCGCAGCCATCAGGACCCCGAGAATGATCGCAATCGAAGCTTTTTTGATATTATACTGCATCAGGGAAGCGATGATCGATCCTGTCCAGGCGCCGGTTCCGGGGAGCGGTATCCCGACGAATGTCAGAAGGAATACGAATTCTCCGCGCTCCTTCGCCTTATTTTTTTTCTCCGCGCGCGCTTCCAGTTTTTCCACCATTTTTTTCAGGATGTTGTGCCGTTTCATAAAAGCGAATATCCTGCGGATAAACAGAAGAATAAAGGGAATCGGAATGATGTTTCCGATAATGCAGAACAGGTTCGCCTCCCAGAACGGCATCGACAGAAGCCTGGCGATAATCAGTCCCCCGCGAAGCTCAATTACCGGAATCATGGAAACGATCAGTACAAAGATCTGCTTTGGCATCCAGGAACCGATTGTGTTTTCATACCAG
>CACYBV010000081.1 GCA_902772745.1 uncultured Eubacteriales bacterium | reverse complement strand
TTCAACAACAAGCTCGGCGTTCCGATCACGCTCTGCGAGCTTTCGGATGACTATGATCTCGCTGTCCTGGAGCTGGGGCTGAATGTCCCCGGAGAACTCGGGACGATTTCCGCACTCTGCGACCTGTCCTGTGCGGTGATTACGAATATCGGCGTCGCGCATATGGAGTATTACGGAAACCAGGACCGCCTGACCGAGGAAAAGATGACTGTAACCCGGGGCTTTTACGATTCGCGGAAGGAAGAGCATGTACTTTTCTTATGCGGCGACGACCCGCAGCTTATCAAGTACCGGGATTACACGGGTTACCGGACCGTTCTCTACGGGACGCATGAAAACGCCGCATACCGCGCCGTGAATATCCGTCCTGAAAACGGCTGCTATGCCTTTGATTTTGTGAAGGACGGTGAAACGCTGTTCCCCGTACATCTCGGCGTTCCGGGCGTCCACAATGTCCTGAATGCGCTCGCCGCCCTCGCGGTTTCAGACCATTTCGGCGTGGACCTTAAGAAAGCCGCGGAAGCGCTCGGAGAATTCGGCGGATTCGCAGGCAGGCTGCAGCGCCGCGAAAAAGACGGCGTTCTCTATATCGACGATACCTATAACGCAAGCCCCGACAGCATGAAGGCAGGCCTCAGGGTGCTTTCCGAGATGCAGCCCAAAAAGTCCGGGCGCCGGATTGCGGTCCTCGGGGACATGCTGGAGCTTGGACCCGAATCCCCGCGTTTCCATTACGAAGTCGGCCTTTCCGCATCGGAGATGACGCTTCCGGACCGCTTTTTCCTCTGCGGAAAAGAAGCAGTGAACATCGGACAGGCGCTTTCCGATCAGGGACACGCAGGAATTTCCGAACATTTTACGGATCTTTCCGCGATGAAGGATGCGCTGCTTTCTGAAATCCGTCCGGGGGACATCGTCTATTTCAAGGCTTCGCACGGCATGCATTTTACAGAACTTCTTCAGGAGATCCTGGCAGAATGAAGCCCGCTCTTGTTATCATCGCCGGACCGACGGCGGTAGGAAAATCAGACCTCGCGGTCGAATTCTCCAGAGAATTCGGCGGGGAAGTGATTTCTGCGGATTCGATGCAGGTCTACAGGATGCTTGACATCGGATCGGCGAAAATCACCGAAGAGGAAATGCACGGCGTTCCGCACCACCTTCTGTCGGTACTGGACCCGAAGGAGCCCTTCAACGTAGCGGTTTTCCAGCGCCTGGCAAAAAAAGCGCTTGCGGGAATTTACGAACGCGGGCATATCCCGGTGATCTGCGGCGGAACCGGCTTCTACATACAGTCGGTGCTGTATGATATCGATTTTACGGAAAACCCGGCGGACCTTTCGATTCGTGAACGTCTTATGAAGCTTGCGGAAGAAGAGGGACCGGAGGCGATCCGGGCGCTCCTTCTTGAGAAAGACCCGGAAAGCGCCGCTTTGATCGCCGCCGGAAACCTCAAGCGCATGATCCGCGCTCTGGAGTATCAGGAAATGACCGGCGAGCCGATTTCGGTGCATAATGCCCGGGAACGCGCGAAGGAAAGTCCTTACCGTCCGCATTATTATGTACTGACGATGGACCGGGAGCGGCTGTATGAGAGGATCGGTCTCCGCGTTGAACGCATGATGGATCAGGGACTTCTCGAAGAAACCAAACGCCTCCTTGACTACGGCTGCACGCGGGACATGACTTCGATGCAGGGGCTTGGCTACAAACAGCTCGCTGCTTATTTTTCGGGAGAATGCAGCCTTTCGGAGGCAGTGGAGAATATTAAAAAAGAGACCCGGCATTTCGCGAAGCGCCAGCTCACCTGGTTCCGGCGCGAAAAAAACGTCCGGTGGATCGACGTGGAAAAGGAACATGCAATCGATGTACTCAGAACTTGGAATCAGTCCTGAAGTTCAGGAAATCTCCCGGAAAATCGAAGAAAAACTTGCGGATCGTTTCAGTAAAATCGACCGCACGGCCGAACACAACCAGCTGAAGGTGCTTTCTTCGATGCAGAAAAACCGCCTGCAGGAGGGGCATTTCGCGGCAACGACAGGCTACGGCTACAACGACAGCGGAAGAGAAGCGCTGGAGCGCATTTATGCGGATACCTTCCGGACGGAAGCTGCGCTCGTACGCCCGCAGATTACCTGCGGAACCCATGCGCTTGCGGTCGCTTTGTTTTCCTGCGTGCGGCCGGGAGACGAAATCCTTTCCCCGGTCGGCGCGCCTTACGACACGCTTCAGGAGGTCATCGGAATCCGGCCGTCCAAAGGTTCTCTTAAGGAATGGGGTATCGGTTACAGACAGGCCGACCTTCTTCCGGACGGCGGATTCGATTATGAGGGAATCCGGTCCGGGATCGGTCCGAAAACCAGACTCGTCACGATCCAGCGCTCGAAAGGCTATTCCGACCGGCGGACCTTTTCTCCGCAGGAAATCGGAGAGCTGATTGCATTCATAAAAGGCATCCGGCCGGACATCCTCTGCATGGTAGACAACTGCTACGGCGAATTCGTCTGCGAGCATGAACCTTCGGAATACGGCGCCGACATGATCGTGGGGTCTCTGATCAAGAATCCGGGCGGCGGACTTGCGCCGGTCGGAGGCTATATCTGCGGGACGGAAGAATGCGTCGCCCAGTGCGCCTACAGGCTTTCCGCACCAGGACTCGGGCAGGAAGTCGGCGCGAATCTCGGTCAGATGCCGGCGCTTCTTCAGGGTTTTTTCCTTGCGCCGACCGTGACCGCAGCCGCACTGAAAACGGCGGTTTTCGCGGCAAATCTTTACGAAGGCCTCGGCTTTTCTGTGCATCCTTCGGCTCAGGCTCCGCGTTACGACATTATCCAGGCAATCCGCCTCGAAACGCCGGAACGCCTCTGTGCATTCTGCGAGGGCATCCAGTCCGCATCTCCGGTGGATTCCTTTGTCACACCGGAACCCTGGGACATGCCCGGATACGATGATCCGGTGATCATGGCCTCCGGATCCTTTGTGTCGGGTTCTTCCATAGAACTTTCGGCGGACGGCCCCTTAAGAGAACCTTATAATGTATATTTCCAGGGCGGCCTCACTTATCCGCACGGGAAATTCGGGATCATGAAGTCCCTCGATCTCCTTTATAAGAGAAACCTTGTCAAGCTGTAAAAAAAGTGGTATAATATAAAAACGGTTTCGGCTCTCTTTTCTGCATAAAAAGGCGGAAAGGAGCAGATAATGTCAACAATCATGGAAATACCCGAGGAACTTCGGCCTTATGAAAAGGTCCTTCTTCGGGGACCGGGGAGTCTCGATGACTCAGAGCTTCTCGCGGTAATCTTAAGGACCGGTACGAAAGGCCAAAATTCCGTCGAACTTGCACGGAGCATCATCGCGGCGGGAGGCGGGAAGCTTTCCGGAATACGGAATTTAAGCTACCGAAGGCTGCTTGAGATTCCGGGAGTCGGCCGGGTCAAGGCGATCCAGATCCTCTGCCTCTGCGCTTTATTCATCCGCTTTTCCGCGGCTTTCTATTCGGAGCGGGAAGCCTACGAATCTCCGGAATGGGTTGCCCACCGCTATATGGAAGAACTGCGTTCGGAGCGCAGGGAAACCGTCCGGGTGCTGTATCTTGATTCCGGGGACAGGCTGATTGCGGAAGAAACCGTAACACGCGGAAGTACGGATTCCGCACCTTTTCCCGTGCGTGAGATCCTTGCGGGGGCCTTCCGGCATGACGCGCCGCGGATCCTGGTTCTGCACAACCATCCGAGCGGCGATCCGGATCCTTCGGACGAGGATATCGAAGTGACGAGGAGGCTTTTTCTCAGCGCGCGGCTTATGGGGATTTCCCTTTCGGACCATCTGATCATCGGTGACCGGAAATATTCAAGCCTCCGGGATTTGGGAATACTGACATGACGGTTTTTTCAGCGATCAAAAACTTTT
>CACYBV010000080.1 GCA_902772745.1 uncultured Eubacteriales bacterium | reverse complement strand
TTGAAGAATACTACGATAAATATGTGGCTTCCCATGTGTGTATCAACCCCAGGGACTGTACTTTTTGCGATCAGAAAGATCATGGCATACATTGCACAGGAATAATTGGCGCTGTACCAAATAACAAAAACGGGACATCAGGAGTTGCATGGAATGCAGAAATGTATTTTACAACAGGATGGTATTATACTATTCCTTCACAAGGGCAGCTGAGAGCCCACTCTTCGGATACCTTCATGATTTACAGTATTACACGGCTCGCAATGAGCGGGTGCCGCGTAATCAGTATCAGCATCGGTAATAGTGACGTCACACCAGTGGACAATTATGAGCGAAATATAACAAACCGCTATAATAATATGTTTGAAAAGCTGGAGCGGCTGGGGTTCGATTTTCTGGTTTGTCTGTCAGCAGGAAATTGCGATGATTTTAGCTCCAACTATTATACAAAACGGGTAATGACTGGTGGAGAATGCAGTGACCGTCATGTTATTCTCGTTGCTGCAGCAGAAAGTGTATCTTCTTCTGCAAACAATAGCAGAGCGCTGCCTGGTGATGCAAAGAGAATCTATAATATGGCATGGTATTCTAACTATGGTGACTTAGTAGATATCGCTGCGCCTGGTTCAGATATTTACAGCACAGTCTATGGTGGATACGATTATATGAGCGGAACATCTATGGCAACGCCCACGGTCGCCGGAGTTGCCGGACTGGTTTATGGCGCAGATCCCAGTTTGACCTGTGATGAAGTAAAAGAAATACTTTGCAACACTGCGGACAGCTATTGCGCTAAGAAGGGATTTTCCTATCCGCTGGTGAATGCCAAAGCAGCAGTTGAGTGGGTATTCAGTAATAATCCGAATCCGCCTGAGTATGAGCCTCCGGAACTCGGCTTTGTAACCGGACTCGTCCAGGACGCGGTCAGCCTGGAACCGATTTACGGAGCACAGGTTCTGATCACCAATGAGTCCAGCGGCGAACAGCTTCTGGGGGACACCAGTATAAACGGCGCGTACGAATGCTGTCTCGAACCCGGTATCTACACGATGCAGTTTTCCGCAGACGGATATCTCACAGAAACCATCTATCACGTCGACATCACAGCCGGCCTGACGGACTATAATGCCCTTCTGAACATGGTTGCGGATGTAACGGATACCGGAGAGGCTTCCGGCCACATCATAAACGCATTCGACGCTTCGCTGATCGGCGGCGCCCGGATTCGGATTTACCGGGGACTCAACAATACCTCCGGTGACCCGGTATGCGAACTGACGGCAGACAGCGACGGATATTACTGCGTGGAACTGGAGCCCGGAAACTATACGATTGCCGCAGGCGCTTCAGGCTACCAGGACGGAACGGCGGACATCCTGGTCATACCGCGCGTCGGCCGTACAGACCAGAACTGCACGCTTACGCCTCTTCTGAATGCGGGCGAAATCCGTGCCGTCCTGACCTGGAATGAATACCCGGAGGATCTGGACTCGCATCTTGTCGGACCGGCACCGGATGGAAAATTCCACATTTTCTTCGAACAGATGACCTATCAGTACGGCGATCAGCTTTATGACCGGCTGGATGTCGATGATACAGACAGTTACGGGCCGGAAACGACATCGGTTTATATCGGTCTGGAAGGTACCTATACTTTCAGCGTGCATGACTATACGAACAGGGGCCGGGACTATTCCGGATATATGGCGATGTCAGGCGCAAAGGTTACCGTATATTTTGCCGGAGGCGCGCAGCCCGTCGTATTCAATGTACCGAACCAGGACGGAACGGTCTGGACTGTATTCTCCATCACTGACGGCGTTCTGACGCCGATCAATACCATGTCATATGAGTACTTTCCTGAACATGTCGGCGTAAACTGGTAAAGCGTGTTCAGGATCAATACAGGGAAATGTATTTTATGGAAAAAAAGGCACTGATCGCCATGAGCGGCGGCGTGGATTCCAGCGTGGCCGCCTATATCATGAAGGAGCGCGGATACAACTGTATCGGCGTCACGATGAAGCTGTTCTCAAATGAAGACATCGGACTTGAGCGGGACAAAAGCTGCTGCAGCCTCTCGGATACGGAAGACGCTCGGGCGGTCGCGCGGCGGCTGGGGATCCCGTATTATGTCATGAATTTTTCGGGCGATTTCGAGAAAAACGTGATCGGCCGCTTTATCTGTGCCTATGAAAAGGGCATGACGCCGAACCCCTGCATCGACTGCAACCGCTACCTGAAATTCGAGTCGCTTTTCAGAAGAGGCATGGAGCTTTCCTGCGATACGATCGTGACCGGACATTATGTGCGGAACGGTTTTGATCCGGAGACGGGGAGATACCTGCTGAAAAAAGGACTTGACGAATCAAAAGACCAGAGCTATGTGCTGTGGAGCCTGACGCAGGAACAGCTGAAGCATGCCTGTTTTCCTCTGGGGGAGCTTCGAAAAACCGAGGTGCGGGAGATTGCGGAGCGGGAAGGCTTTGTCAACGCAAAAAAACACGACAGCCAGGACATCTGTTTTGTGACCGGCAGCTATGCGGATTTTATCCGGGAACGAACCGGCCGGGAATATCCGGCAGGCGATTTTATCGACGAAGAGGGAAATGTCCTTGGACGGCACAAAGGCGTGATTCACTATACGATCGGGCAGCGGAAAGGGTTCGGGCTCAGTTTCCCGCAGCCGATGTATGTGAAAAAGATCGATGTGGAACAAAATACGGTGACACTCGCGCCGAATGAATCTTTGTTCACGCGGGAACTCACGGCTTCCGACCTGAACTGGATCTCTGTCCCGGGGATTCAGGACGAAATGCGCGTAAAAGCGCGGGTGCGCTACCATCACAAAGAGCAGTGGGCGACGGTGAGCCCGCTTCCCAAAGGAAAAATCCGCGTGGCCTTCGATGAGCCGCAGCGGGCGATTACGGCCGGACAGTCCCTCGTAATGTATCAGGACGATGTGGTTGTCGGCGGAGGGATCATCACAAATGAGATATGATTTCCTGTTCTTCCTGAACAGTATCCTTTTTGGCGTCGGTCTTGCGATGGACGCTTTTTCGGTATCCCTTGTGCGCGGCCTCCTGGAGCCGAAAATGCAGGGAAAACGGATGGCGCTGATTGCGGGAACCTTCGCGCTGTTTCAGACCGGCATGCCGCTTCTCGGATGGCTTTTTGTACACCTTCTGGTGGAACGTTTTGCGGTGCTTGAGAAGTTCACGCCCTGGGCCGCTCTCGGACTCCTTCTTTATATCGGTATCGAAATGATCGCTGGTGCGGTAAAGAATAAGGATGAGGAAGAGGAGGACCCGAAAGCTTCGTTCGGATTCGGAAAGCTCATGGTCATGGGGGTCGCGACCTCGATTGACGCGCTTTCTGTCGGTGTAACGATTGACGAGCTTCCCTGGCAGATGGCGCTTGTCGAGTCCGTGATTATCGGCCTCGTAACCTGGGGAATCTGTCTTGCGGGTATCCGAATCGGATCTGCCTTTGGGACAAAGTTCAAAAAACAGGCGGGCATCATCGGCGGTGTAATCCTGATCGGTATCGGACTGGAGATCTTTATCAAAGGTGTGTTTTTCTGATACTGTCCGTCAGCCCGTATGGGATGCCTCGACTTATGCTGACCGTGTACTGACGATCCGGAACGGGGCTGCCTGCGTGTAATCCTGCGCGGAGTCCGTTGGCATCAGTTCAACCAAAGAATTTACGTGAAAAAGCGCCTTATTGCGGCGCTTTTTCCCTTGAAATGAGCGACGGATTTGAGTATAATAAACGCAGTTTGTTTTCAGGGGGGAGCTTTGGAATTATGGGTGCCTTATTCAACAATCTGAATGCCTGGATGGAATCTCAGGGCATGTGGCTTCCGATCGTGCTCTTTGTCATCGGTCTGGTCTGTCTCATCAAGGGCGGAGACTGGTTTGTGGACGGCGCGACGGGACTTGCAAGGAAATTCCATGTGCCGGAGTTCATCATCGGCGCAACGATTGTCTCGATCGGGACGACGCTTCCCGAGGTGATGGTTTCCGCGACATCTGCGGTGAAGGGTATCGGCGACATGGCTTACGGCAACGCCGTTGGTTCCGTCATCTGCAACACCGCGCTGATCTCAGCGGTTACGATCGCGATCCGGCCGATGCAGATGAAGCGGAAATCTTTTATCCTTCCGGTCGTCTGTTTCTTTGTGGCTGCGGTGTTCTACGTTTTTGTGAGCTATGCTTTCCGGGCATTTGCAAGGATTACCGGCATCCTTCTCCTCCTGATGTTTATCGTATATATGGTCATCGTCCTCATCCAGGGCTTCCGTCACAAAGAGCAGCCGTCGGCCGAAGAAGGTGCAGAGAAGGATAAGGACGAAACTTTCTTTAAGATCCTTCTCTGGCTGATCGTCGGTGCGGTGCTGATCGCGCTCGGCGCGCGGCTCCTTGTCAATAACGGCACCAAGATCGCCGAATGGCTCGGTGTTCCGGATACGGTGATCGCACTGACTTTCGTCGCACTCGGCACTTCGCTTCCGGAGCTTGTGACTGCGATTTCCGCGCTTGTGAAAGGCCACAGCAGCCTCTCTTTGGGAAATATAGTCGGAGCGAATTTCTTTAATCTCGCGCTGGTATCCGGATTATCAATCACATTGGCGCCATTTTCCCTTCCGATGGAAAAACAGATAGCCGGGCTCAACGCGTCCCTTGTTGTGGATCTTCCGCTGATGCTCCTAGTCATGCTGATCCTGACACTTCCGACGCTTCTTCGGCAGAAACTTTCAAGGATGCAGGGGATTGTCCTGCTGCTTTTGTACGGAGGATATGTGACGTTCCAGTTTTTCGGATAAGCTTTCGGGAAAAGATGCGGGATCCGCGGGAGGACAGCCGCGAAGAACAGGAAGGAGGCATCCATGGGACAGACGGAAAAGCGGGAAATCAGCCGCGCAGGGATACTCTGTGTATTTCTGGCCTCACTCTGCTTCAGCACAGGAGGGCTTTTCATCAAACTGATTCCCTGGGGGCCGCTCGCCATAAACGGTGTCAGAAACCTGATCGGGGCTTCTCTCATCGGTATCTATATGCTGGTCACAAAGCACCGGATCGTCTGGAGCCGTCAGGTTTTTATCGGCGCCTTGTCGATGATCGGCGTAACGACGCTGTTTACGGTTGCGAATAAACTCACGACCGCGGCAAACGCGATTGTCCTGCAGTTTACGGCTCCGGTTTTTGTCATCATCCTGATGGCGCTTCTGTTTCACGCGCGGCCGAAGAAACTGGACATAATCACCTGCGCGCTGGTTTTTCTCGGCGTGATCCTGTTCTTTATCGACGGACTCAGGGCCGGAAACCTGTGGGGAAATATTGCGGCGGTCGTCTCGGGCGTCTGTTATGCGGGCGTCTTTATGATGAATACCGGCGACCGGGCAGATGCGATTTCTTCCTGCTTTATCGGGCAGCTCGCGTCCGGA
>CACYBV010000079.1 GCA_902772745.1 uncultured Eubacteriales bacterium | reverse complement strand
CGGGATGACAAGCCTTATGTGTTACGTCGAGCGGAGGCGGGACATCACGCCCGGACATCGGCAAACGGACAGAATCCCCCGATTCCGTCCGTGATGACAAAGAGAGGAGACGGTATATGCGTATCCGCCTGATTTCCTATACCAGAAACGGCCGGAGCACGGCGCAGCGGATCGCCGGGATCCTGACGGATTCTGGCCATGACTGCCGCCGCTTCGCGCTTCCCAAATACTGCAGCGGGGGCGACGAACCGCTGACGATGAAAGCCTCCGAATGGGCCGAAGAAGCCTTTCGGGAAGCGGAAGCCCTCATATTCTGCTGTGCTTCCGGCATCGCAGTCCGTGCGATTGCGCCGTGGGTGCGTGACAAGACGACCGATCCCGCGGTGATCGTGACGGACGATCAGGGGCATTTTGTGATTCCCCTTCTCTCGGGGCATCTCGGCGGCGCGAATGAACTGGCGCTCCTGATCGCAAAAGGGCTTTCTGCGACGCCGGTGCTGACGACCGCGACCGATACCGCCGGCGTCTTCGCGGTGGATGTGTTCGCAAAAAAGAATCACCTTGCGATCGGTGATATGAAGCTTGCAAAAGCGGTTTCGGCGGCGCTTCTTTCCGGGGAGAAGGTCGGATTCCGGTCGGTTTATCCCGTTACAGGAGAGCTTCCAAAGGGATTGACTGAAGGAGAGGCGGATCTTGGCATATGGATTTCGGCAGGGAAAAGGACAGATCTCAAAAATCCGGCAGCAGAAGAAACGGAAGATCCGGAAATCCCTGTATCAGCTGAACAAGCGGCAGATCCCTTCCCCCGGACGCTTCAGCTGATACCGAGACGCTATGCTGCGGGGATCGGCTGCCGGAAAGGAAAATCATTCGAGGAACTTTTCGCATTTCTTGAAAAGCAGCTCGAATCCTGCGGCGTACAAAAAGCCGAACTTCGCTGTATCGCGAGCATTGACCTGAAAAAAGAAGAGCCGGGACTTCTTCAGCTTTCCGAGTCCCTCAACGTCCCGTTTGAAACCTATTCTGCGGAAGAACTTCAGACGGTGCCCGGTGAATTTACCGCATCGGAGTTTGTGAAAGCCACGACCGGCGTGGATTCCGTGTGTGAGCGCGCGGCGGTCCTTGCGTCCGGCTGCGGTACGCTGATCCAAAGGAAAACCGCCGAAAACGGCATGACCTTTGCACTGGCGAAATTGGAGGAGGAGATTCACTTTGAGTAAACTGTACATCGTGGGCATCGGTCCCGGGAATATCGAAAACATGACCGGACGCGCGCTGCAGGTCCTTGGGGACAGCGAAGTGATCGCAGGCTATACGGTTTATGTGGATCTGGTGCGGGCGTATTTTCCGGACAAGGAATTTTTTACGACCGCGATGCGCCAGGAGGTGGACCGCGTGGAAAAGGCGCTGGAACTGGCGGCGGGCGGAAAAACCGTTGCGATGGTCTGCAGCGGGGACGGCGGCGTGTACGGTATGAGCGGGCTTGCGGAAGAGCTGTCCGGAAAATATCCCGGTGTTACGGTCGAGACCGTCCCCGGCATTTCCGCGATGCTGAGCGGCGCCGCGATCTTAGGGGCTCCTCTGATGCATGATTTTGCGGTTATCAGCCTGTCGGACCTTCTGACCCCCTGGGAAAAGATCGAAACGCGGCTTCGGCTTGCTTCCCAGGCGGACTTTGTGATCTGTATTTACAATCCTTCGAGCCACAAGCGGAAAGACTACCTGCAGCGGGCCTGCGATATCGTGCTGGAATCCCAATCCCCGGAAACGGTCTGCGGGATCGCGAGAAATATCGGAAGAGACGGAGAGAGTATTTCGATCATGAGGCTTTCGGAGCTTCGGGAAGCGGAGACGGATATGTTCTGCACTGTTTTTATCGGGAATTCGCAGACACAGGTGATTAACGGAAAAATGGTGACGCCGAGAGGATATCACGTCGGGGCGGAGGCATAAGTACGCCGGCATTCCGGCGGGACCTTATGCTGCACTCGGGATGATCGGCCGCTGCTTTTCAGGAAAAGCTGAAAACTGTTGAGGAATACAAATGAGTGATATAGTTTTATTTGCCGGGACCACGGAAGGCCGGCAGATCGCGGAAGCATTGAAGAGAAAAAACATCAGCCTCCATGTCAGCGTGGCCACGGAATACGGTGAGACGCTGATAGAATCCGCGGATAATATTCATGTGCAGCACGGAAGAAAAGACCGGGCGGAGATTGCCGCGATGATCACAGAAACCGGGGCGGAGCTTGTGATCGACGCTACGCATCCCTATGCGGCCGATGTGACGAAAACGCTCCGGGAACTGTGCAAAGAGCTCGGAACCGAATACATCCGGGTGCTTCGCGCGGAGGACCATACGGATACCGAGGGCTGTGTTTTTGTCGCGGATACCGATGAAGCGGTCGCGTACCTGAATTCGGTGCAGGGAAATGTCCTCCTGACCGTCGGCAGCAAGGAACTGCCGCATTATACGAAGGTCTCGGACTATCAGGAACGGATTTATGCCCGCATACTTTCCCTCCCGGACGGCGTGAAGCAGGCGGCAGACCTCGGAATTGCCGGGCGGCACCTGATCTGCATGCAGGGCCCCTTCAGCGAAGAACTGAATATCGCGATGCTGCATTCGACAGAGGCACGCTGCCTTGTCACCAAGGACACCGGAGCCGCAGGCGGTTTCCCGGAGAAAATCCGTGCAGCAAAGGCCTGCGGCGTGACGCCTCTTGTAATCCGCCGGCCGCTTCAGGAAGAGGGCATCAGCGTCCCGGAATGTCTGTCGATCCTCGAAAAACGCTATGGCCTTTCGACGAAACCCGAAAAGAAAGTGACAGTCCTCGGGATCGGTACGGGAAGCGCGGGCTCGATGACGCTTGATGCAGAAAAGGCCTGCGCGGAAGCGGAGCTTTTGATCGGCGCAAAACGCCTTCTGGAAGCGCTGGCTCATTTCGGGAAGGAGACAAAAAGCGCAATCCTTCCGCAGGAGATCGCAGATATCATCGAAGAAAGTTCCGCCGGGAAGATCGTTATCGCAATGTCCGGCGATACCGGTTTCTACAGCGGGACGAAAAAGCTTCTGCCGCTGATCGGAAAATACGACCCGGTGATTCTTCCCGGGATCTCGTCCATAGCGGCTTTCTGCAGCCGGATCGGGGAATCCTGGGATGATGCGGTGCTTGCGAGCGCCCACGGACGGGACTGCAATTATATCGCAAAAACACAAAAGAATCCGAAGCTTCTGCTGCTTTCCGGAGGCGCCGGCGGCGTAAACGAAATCCTCCGTACCCTCTGTGAATACGGCCTTTCCGGAGTCCGGGTCACGGTCGGAGAAAATATTTCCTATGAAAACGAAAAGATCAGCCGGGGAACGGCGGAAGAGCTTCGGAACCAGCCCTTTGACTCCCTCTCGATCCTCCTGATCGAAAATCCCGAAGCCGAAAATGCCCCTGCCACGCATGGCCGCCCGGATGAGGATTTCCTCCGGACCGAAGTGCCGATGACCAAGCAGGAAGTACGCGCTGTGACGCTTTCCAAGCTCCGGCTCACAAAAAGCGCCGTATGCTGGGACGTCGGCGCCGGAACGGGCTCGGTCTCCATTGAGATGGCCGAATGCTGCGAGGACGGAACCGTCTATGCAATCGAGCGGAAGGAAGAGGCCTGTCAGCTGATC
Organism: uncultured Eubacteriales bacterium; assembly: GCA_902772745.1. Taxonomy (GTDB): domain Bacteria; phylum Bacillota; class Clostridia; order Lachnospirales; family Lachnospiraceae; genus UBA1267. The sequence continues at coordinate 1,600 of CACYBV010000079.1, read as the reverse complement.
GAGGAGAACAAACACCATCTTGGAGCCGCAAACGTCAAAGTCATCTGCGGGAAAGCGCCGGACTGCCTCGCGGAGCTTCCCGCGCCTTCCCATGTGTTTATCGGCGGCAGCAGCGGAAACCTGCAGGCGATTATCGAAGCCGTGCTTCAGAAAAATCCCGCCGCCCGCATCGTGCTGAACACGGTGACGGCCGAAACCTTTGCGGAGGCGGTAACGGCAATGAAAACCCTGCCCCTGAAGAATACGGAAATTGTACAGCTTAATGTATCGCGCGGCCGGAAAGTCGGGCCTTATCAGATGATGACAGCCCAGAACCCGGTGTCTGTCATCTCCTTTGACGGAGGTGCTGTCGATGGCTGAACCGAGAATTGTATTCGCAGCGCCTTCATCCGGCTGCGGAAAGACAACAGTTACCTGCGGCGTGCTGCAGCTTTTGAAAGAGCGCGGGAAGAAGGTCTTCTCCTTCAAATGCGGCCCGGATTATATCGATCCGATGTTCCAGGAGCGGGTGATCGGCGTGCCTTCGGGGACGCTGGATCTGTTCTTTTCCGGACCGGAGACGCTTCGGCGGCTGTTTCTCAGGAATTCGAGCGGTGCGGAGCTCTCTGTTATCGAAGGTGTAATGGGCTATTACGACGGGCTCGGCGCCGCGACGGATGAAGCTTCAACCTATCGTGTGGCGAAAGCGCTCCGGGCACCGGTTGTCCTGATTGTGGACGCGAAAGGCCAGAGCCTCTCGGCTTTGGCTGAGCTGCAGGGCTTCCTGCAGTTCCGGCCGGACTCCGGGATCCGCGGCGTGATTTTCAACCGGATGAGCGAGCATGTTTACAAAGCGCTGAAGCCGGAAGCGGAAAAGCTCGGCGTCGTCCCGATCGGATATCTTCCGAAGTCGGAGAACCTGATGATCGAGAGCCGGCATCTGGGGCTTGTGACGCCCGGGGAGATCGAAGGCCTTTCGGGAAAACTTCACGAACTCGCGGAAACGCTGGAAAAAACACTGGACATCGACGCGCTTCTGGCGCTTGCAGAAGAGGCGGAGCCGATCGAAGCCCCAAAGGAGACAGAGTTTCCGGGATTTCTTACGGCTTCCCCCGTGCCGGCTCGTCCGAAGCCCCTTCAGACTCCCATAAAAATCGCGGCAGCGAAAGACGAAGCTTTCTGTTTCTGGTACCGGGACAATCTCATGCTTCTTCGGGAACTCAGCGCAGAGCTTCTGTTCTTCTCGCCGGTTCATGACGAGCGCATTCCGGAAGGCGCCGAAGGACTGATCCTTCCCGGCGGGTATCCCGAGCTCTACGCGGAAGCGCTCAGTAAAAATATTTCCATGCGCGAATCCGTTGCGCATGCCATCCGCTCCGGCCTTCCCTGCCTCGCGGAATGCGGCGGCTTTCTGTATCTGCATCGGGAGCTTATGGATATGAACGGTGCCTCATGGCCGATGTGCGGCGTGATCGACGCAAAGGCATGGAAGACGAACCGTCTCGGGCGTTTCGGATATATCACCCTGAGCGCCAACCGTGACATCAGCCTGCTTCCTCCCGGTGAAACGATCCGCGCGCACGAGTTCCACTATTACGAGAGCGGGGACTGCGGGACGGAT
>CACYBV010000078.1 GCA_902772745.1 uncultured Eubacteriales bacterium | reverse complement strand
TGTTCGGAATGTCCTGTTCAATGATTTTTCCCATGTTTCTCTCCTCTTATTATTTTATTATGCAGTTGTGATCAGGTATCGGATCACGCCGCCGAGCGGCGCAAGATTCGTCCGCCACAACCCATCAGGCCAGTTCTTTCTGAGACGTTCATCACAAGAAACGTCGATTCTTTCCGTCTCAACCCCGAGAATCGGACGGTCGAAGCGAAGAGCGCCCAGCGTACCGATCCGGAGTGCATTCTCCGAAGGATCCCAGACAGGCTCCTGTTCGCTCATAAAATGCAGCGTCCAGTGCGGAAAAGCTTCATCTTTGAGTCTCAGGTGCTCCGTCACCTCGATCGGGCCGTCGGAAATGAAACGGATTTCCCGGATATAGGTTTCGATCGGCGCCTGTTCCGGATAACAGCCGCGAAGTTCCATACTGTGGAGATACCCCTCGGTGCCCGGGAAGATTTCCTTCCGCTTCAGGTCTACGTCAATCGCGGCGTTTTTTCCCATAAGGCGCTCTGTCCGGCTTCCGCACTGATCGTATCCTTCGATGGTCGGAAGGTTGTGGAAGCAGGATTCACGGATTCGCTCCGCTTCTGTGTTTCGGGATCCCGGATCCTTCTGCAAAGCTCCCGCGCCCGGGTCGGCAAGCATCGGCCGCCCCTCTTTATAGACGACAAAAGAGCCGGTGTCGTTATGCTTCCGTGCCCCGTTATTATCACCGGTTTTGACAGCGAGGAAGAATTTTCCTCCTTCCACAGCATAAATACCGGCGGAAGGAAAAGAAAAAGCTCTTAAAAAGCCGGACTTCCGCGCTTTTGCATCCGCATCCTCAGGACTCCCGATATCCTTGGAGGCTGCCTCAGGCCGCAGGTCGCTTTCCCCGAAATTGAGGAAATACGGACCGGAAACCCGCATCTTCCCAAGGGATTCCCGGAGTTTTTGGATCTTTCTTCCTGAAATCTCCGGATTTTCTTCTTCTGAATGCGTGGTCAGTTCGCCAACACAGCGGAGGATCGAAATCACCTCCGCTGTGTCAAAGCCGCCGTCTTTTCTGAGCCCGTCCGGGCCGTACATCTCAAGTATTTTCAGGACATGGGACTTACGTTCCAGATCCTCTGTGCTGCTTTGATTCTGCATAGAATTGCCTGTTTCTTATTGCGCCATAAAGGCCTCGATCTCGTCCGGGTCGCGGATAATGTCCGCAGAAAGCACTTCGCAGCCCTGATCCGTGATCAGAAGGTCGTCCTCGATGCGGATACCGATCTCCCACTCGTCGATGTAGAGCCCCGGTTCGTCGCTGATGATCCAGCCCGGGGCGAGTTTGTCGCCGGCGAGCGAGATGTCATGGACATCGATGCCGATCGGATGGCTGACGCCGTGCATATAGTATTTTCCGACATCCTCCGCTTTTTCGATAAGGCCCATTTCGATGAGGCCTTCGCCAAGGACTTTCTTCGTGAGATCGTTGAGGTCTTTTGTCGTGAGTCCCGGCTTTGCGGCTTCCGCAACCGCACGGTTCGCCTTCAGCACAAGATCGTAAACCTGACGCTGACGCTCCGTGAATTTTCCGTTCGCGGGATAGGTCCGCGTGATGTCGCTGCAGTAGTTTTCGTATTTCGCGCCCAAATCGAGAAGGATCAGGGAGCCGTCTTTGACCTCGCAGTGGTTCGTCCCGTAATGCATCATGCAGCCGTTGATCCCGGAGCCCGCGATCGTCGGGAAAGCCTGTTTCTTTGCGCCGAGACGGCGGCAGGTGTATTCGAAGTCCGCCTGCACCTGGTATTCCATCATGCCGGGCTTCAGGTTCTTCATCACGAACTCCAGGCCCTGACGCGTGATATTTACAGCTTTACGGACCTTTTCCACTTCGTCCGCATCTTTCTCTTCCCGAAGCGGCGCAACGGCCGTATGGAGGCATTTTAAGCGCACAGCGGGGTATTTCGCCATGAACTCCTGTGCCTTCACGAAATTATAGTCCGGAAGATCGTTCATCTGGCAGCGGTAGAGGTCAAAATAGACCTCCTCCACCCGGAAGCGCCCCATGAAGCGGCCGATCGCAGCGTCCACCGAATCCGTCCAGCGGACCTCCTCGATTCCGGAGATTTCCCGGACTTCTTCCTTTGTCGGCATCTTGCCGGTCCAGCGCTCGGAAAATTCATCCGGCTCGTCGATGAAAAGCGTTTCAAAGACCTTCTCTTCAGTCTTGAAGGCGACAAAAGCCGTGCCCTCGCGTTCCAGCCCGGTCAGGTAAAAATACTGGCTGTTGACCGAAAACTCGCAGTAGTCGTCTTCGTTCGCGTGCAGCGGAATGCCCGCGTAACTGATGACGAGACTGTTCACCGGAAGGGTTTCATATAATCTCTGTCTGTGTTCGGTAAATGACATGTTGCTCCTTTTTCATTTCTGGAAGCGGAAAGTGTGCCTCCCGCTTCCCGGTCTTATTTTTCCCCGGATGCCTGCCGGATCAGAGCGATCTGGTTTTTTCCGTCCGCTTCCTTCCCGCCGGCCGTCATCCTAAGCGTCGGGCAGATCAGCGTCACTTCGTAGGTATAAAACACGGAGTTGGCTTCTTTCTGCCGGATCCGGACTTTTCCCTTGTGAAGAAGCTCTTCTCCCTTAAAAATCCGGAATTCAACCTCGGCCTTTTTGACGGTATTTTCCGGAAGCGCCTCCTGATTCCTGTCCTTTACAAACCCCCAGGCAACCGGGTTCTGCCAGGATTCAATATCCGCTTCGCGTCCTTTCGGAGCATAGTCGCCCATGGATAATCTTCCGTACAGCTCTCCGTCCGTGCAGCTGATTTCAATCCGGTCCCAGTTAAAGTTAAAATCCATCGGAAGCCAGGGATTAGATGAGCTTAACATCGGGAAAACTCTCCATTCGATTTTCCCCTGGGAGCCGCACCCGGAAAGCAGCACCGTGAAAATCAGGAGCGCTGCCGTGAAAAATGCCCGTCTTCTGATTTTCATGTACGTATGCCTGTTATTCCATTGCCTTCTTCAGAGCATCGGAAAGTTCCTCGTTCTCCTTCGCCGCAAGGTCTTTCGTCGCGCCGCAGGCAAGGACGTAGAGCTTCAGCTTCGGCTCCGTTCCGGAGGGACGCGCGATGACGCGGGTGCCGCCCTCGACGAAGTACTTCAGCACGTTTGATTTCGGAAGTCCGTCGATGCCCTCCTCGTAGTCAAGAGTCTTTTCAACTTTGCGGCCCGCGAAATCCACGTCGCCGGCGCGGAACTTCGCCATGACGTCCGCCATCTTCTGGACGCCCGAGATGCCTTCAAACTCAAAGGAATGCGTGACGTTCTTGTAGTAGCCGTAGGTGTCGTACAGTTCGTTCAGTTTGTCAAGGAGCGAAATGCCCTGACTCTTATAGTACGCAAACATTTCGCAGATCATAAAGGCCGCGTCCACAGCGTCCTTGTCGCGGACGTAGCCGCCGGAAAGATAGCCGTAGCTCTCCTCGAAGCCGAAGATGTAGTTGTCTTCCTTTCCGTCCTTTTCAAGAAGCGCGATCTGGTCGCCGATGTACTTGAAGCCGGTGAGCACGTTCGCGCAGCGCACGCCGTAATGCTCCGCGATCTTCTCCGCCATGTCGGTTGTGACGATCGTCTTGACCATCATCGGTTCAGGCGGCATCGTTCCGTTCTTGATCCGCTGCGAGCAGATGTAGTCCAGAAGCAGGCAGCCGGTCTCGTTGCCGGAAAGAAGCACGTAGTTTCCGTCATGATCCGCCACCGCGATGCCGCAGCGGTCCGCGTCCGGATCGGTTGCCAGAAGAAGCTCCGCCTTCTCTTCCTCGGCGTACTTCATTCCGAGCGCCATCGCCTCGCGGATCTCCGGGTTCGGATAGGGGCAGGTCGGGAAGTTGCCGTCGGGGTTCCGCTGTTCGGCGACGACCGTGATGTTTGTGAAGCCGGTCTCTTTCAGCATACGCGTCACGGGCTTCAGGCCGGTGCCGTTTAAGGGGGTGTAAACGATCGCGACGTTCCGGTCCACCTTGTCGTCCGGGCCGAGTACCGATTCCTTCTTCACGCGCTCGATGAAAGCCGTGGTAACGTCTTCGGATACATATTCGATCCTGCCTTCCTGAAGGAGCGCATCAAAATCGCCGAATTTCACATCCGCGAAGATATCGACTTTGCCGATCAGATCAAGGATCGTGTCGGCGGCTTCCGTCGTAATCTGGCAGCCGTCCGGGCCGTAGACCTTGTAGCCGTTGTATTTCGCGGGATTGTGGGAGGCGGTCACCATGACGCCTGCGGCGCATCCCAGGGTCCGTACCGCCCAGGATACGAGCGGCGTCGGCATGAGCGCAGGATAGATGTAGGCCTTGATGCCGTTCATCGCGAAAATCGCGGCCGAAACCTTGGCGAAAAGATCCGCCTTGATGCGGGAGTCGTAGGAGATCGCGATGCTCCGCATTCCTTCCGGGAATGCCTGGTTTACATAGTTTGCGAGGCCCTGCGAGGTGCGGCCGACCGTATAGACGTTCATGCGGTTTGTGCCTGCGCCGATGACGCCGCGCAGACCCGCGGTGCCGAATTCAAGATCCCGGTAGAATGCGTCTTCGATCGCAGCTTCATCGCTTGCGATCGCGCAGAGTTCTTCCTGCAGGTCCTGATCGAGGTTTGCTTTTCCGCACCATGCGATATACTTGTTTTCTATTTCGGGTTTCATCGTTTTTCCTCCTGAAAATACTTCTGATCGCAGTTAAAAAGTCTCCACTTCCGGCTCATGCGTGAAAGAGCTGAAGGTTGCGGTTGCGTTTTTGAAATAAAACACTTCCGTGTTGCCGTCGTCCGCCTTGTACATCCGCTGCAGAGAGGGGTAAGCGTCGAGCATGGACTGTTTTGCTTCAATCCGCGGGTCTTCGACAAGCTCGCCCGCGAGCCTCAGCCATTCCCCGCCCTTGAAAGCGCAGATCTCCGCTTTCGGATTCTCATGAAGCTGCTTCGAAACCGGTTTGATCTTGCCGGTCTGGATATACAGCTTTCCTTCAAAGATGTGCGCGGTTCCGAAGGGACGGACTCTCGGCTGGTCGCCTTCAACGGTCGCGAGATAATAGGTTCCTGCATCTTTCAGAAACTGTGCTGCTCTTTCCATAGTACCTGCCTCCTGGTTATTTTTCTTTATCGAAAACCTGACGGGTTCTTAATCATCACTTAAACACAAATACCATGTCCACCGGGTTGTGGTCGGAATAGGCGAATCCGGTGTCGATGACCTGCGCGCTCCGGACCTCGATATTGTCGGTGACCATGAAACCGTCGACGGTCAGGACAAACTGGTTCTCATTATAGGGGCCGTCCGCATTCCGGCAGCTAGGTATCTTTCTCTCCTCGTCATAAGGGAACACAAGCGAAACATTGGAATCGTCAAATGTGCCTTCCGGTATCGGCTGCGCCCAGGTATAGTCGCCGGCGTTCGTATTGAAGAACTTCTCCGCATCTCCGGAAAGATCCTTGTTG
>CACYBV010000077.1 GCA_902772745.1 uncultured Eubacteriales bacterium | reverse complement strand
TGCACATCAAGGTATTTGAGCGGGTATTTCCAGGGGATCCTGATGTCGAAATACGACATATTGCGCTCGAGCTGCGTCAGGTCTGACGAGCCCCAGATACAGAAAATATAGTCTTTGCCGCACCAGTTCAGGAATTCTTCGCAGGCGTCCTCGAAATAGATGCCCTTCTCATCAAGATCCCGGTCGGTCCAGCCGGTGATTTCCTTCGTGCGTCTTAAGAGGAAGGGGTAGACCTGCGGGCGGATCAGGCGCTGGAATTCGCCGATCAGCCGCATGTTTTTGTCGATTTTCACCGCGCCGATCTCGATGATCTCAAAGGGCAGCTCGTCTTCCTCGTCGATTTTGTAGGCGGCCTGGTTCCATTCCAGGTCGAGACAGATATAATTCATACGATTCTCTTTTCATTGCACCGAAACAAACAGTCATTACAGGACGTCCGCATTACGTCAGTATAAGTATAGCACCAAACCGGGGATTTCGCAATGTGTAATTCCCGGCCGATACCGAATCTGCGCCCCGGGAAGCGGATCACCGCCGGCCTGTTCTCTCTCTCGGGAGACTGCTTCAGGTTTCCCGGGAGATTAGAATAGGCCGGCGGTGATCTGCTGCCAGGAGTCATGAGGACATTCTGCCGCGGGGACCTGTCTTCACAGCGGTACGCCGCATCTCAGCTTTCTCAGCATTTTTACGGACTGAATCACGGTTTCTGCGGCTTCGGCGCATTCCTCCTCCGTCGTGAATTCGCCGAAGCTCAGGCGGAGCGAGGCGTTCGCCCGTTCACTGGTCATTCCCGGAAGCGCTGTCAGCACATGCGAGGGTTCAAGCGATCCCGAAGCGCAGGCGGAGGCTGCGGAAGCGGCGACGCCGTGCAGGTCGAGATGGATCAGCAAAGTTTCCGCCTCGATTCCCGGGAAGCATAAGTTCAGGTGACCCGGGAGGCAGATCACGGATGCGGCATCGAATTCTTCATCATCGTTATCCGCCGCGGTTTCCGTCAGCAGTCCTTCCGGAAGCGGGCTGTTGACCAGCGTATCCGGAAGCGCCGTAAGTATTTCCCTGAGAAAGGCGTTCCGAAGCCCAAAAATCCGCTTCGCTGAGCCTGCCATATGCGTTTCGCAGTATTCTGCTGCAGCGAGCATTCCGGCGATTCCGGGCGTATTCAATGTTCCGGAGCGGAGCGTGCGTTCCTGGCCGCCGCCGAAAAGGATCGGACAGAGCGGCACATCTCCGGCCTTATACAGAAACCCGACGCCTTTCGGTGCGCCGAATTTATGTCCCGATGCGGAGAGCAAGCCGATGCCGCATTCCCGGACATCGATCGGAATGTGTCCGAAAGCCTGCACCGCGTCGGTATGAAAGAGAACGCCGTATTTTCTGCAGACGGCGCCGATTTCCCGGATGGGTTCGATCGTGCCAAGCTCGTTGTTTGCGGTCATGACAGAGACGAGGATCTCCCCGGCCTCTCTTCCCGCACGGGAGGACAGTGCTTCCAGCACAGCTTCCTCCGTCTGTTCCGCCGACACAATCCCTCTGTCATCCGGCTTCAGGACCCTGAGACTCCGTCCTTCTCCGGCGCTCTCCCATGCTTCCGCCGCCCGGAGCACGGATTCATGTTCAATCGCTGTTGTAATCAGACAGCGGGTTTTCCCGCTGTCTGCCCCGAATACCGCCAGATTATTGCTTTCCGTTCCGCCGGAAGTAAAAATAATCTCTGTCGGGCTGCAGCCGAGCATATCCGCGAGTTTCCGCCGGCAGCGGTCAATCACGGCGCGGCTCTCTTCCGCCGCCTGGTGGATCGACGAAGGGTTTGCGTATTCTTCTGTCATAAAGCGCACGGCCATATCCGCCGCAGGGGGAAGTACCGGCGACGAAGCCGCATAATCAAGGTAAATCATAAACCGCGCTTATCTCTCCAGTAGTTTCACGAGCCGCCCTTTCGTGAGATCATCCGCGTTCTCGTCCCGCAGCTTTTCCGCGAGATTTGCGCACTCGTAAGCCTTCTTCAGGTTGTCGGTCGACAGAGGCTGCGATCCGACCGGGAAGGAAAGCTCATGGAAGCCGTTTCCTTCGATGTCTTCGTAGCGAAGCGATATGGTCGCAAGCTCATCGCTCTCCTGAAGTACAGTCTTCTGATACCTGAGGCCGCTTTCAACTGCGCCTCCCTCCCGCATCTTCAGTTCGTACAGCGCGATGCAGTACGAACCGGAGCCGAAAGGCTCGGCGACAACCGTATCGTCGCGGAAATCCTCATGCGACAGCGCACGGTTTTCGTAGCCGATCAGGCGGTAGGACTGTACTTTTCCGGGATTGAATTCCACCTGCGCCTTAACGTTTTTCGCAATCGGATATACGAGGGATTCATAGGCGCCGACGATATTCTTCTCGATATCGCTCTGCCCGTTTACGACAAAATAGTTGCCGTTTCCGTTCTTCGCCAAAGTCTCGAGCTTATCATCCATCAGGTTGAAAATGCCGGTTCCGATCGCCGAGAAATACGCACCGGAAAGTTTTTTCTTTTCAATCAGGCCCTTGAGTCCGTCCTTATCGGTGATTCCGAAATTCAGGTCGCCGTCCGTGAGGATGATTACGCGGTTCACGCCGTCCCTGATTTTATTCTTCTCTATGATTTCATAAGCCTTTGCGATGCCCGCCGACCCGTAAGTCGCGCCGCTGATGTATACATTTTTCGCGATGACTTCCAGAAGCTCCTCGATATCCCTTTCCTTTTCGAGCTTCAGGCCGTTTACGACCACATGGTCCTCGCTCGAGTAAGTCACGAGACTGAAAACGTCTCCGTCGTTCATTTTCGAGAGTACTGCAAAAATCGACATGACCATCTGCTCCGAACGGCCGCTCATGCTTCCGGAAACGTCCAGAAGGAAGCAGATGTTCTGGCGCGCGGGAAGGGTTTTCTTTCCCTGAATTCCCAGAAAAAGCATGGTCTTTCCGTCAATTGTGCCGAGTTCTCTCGTGACTTCGAACATCTGCTGTTCCTCGGGTTGGAGAAGGTCATAGCTTAAGTAGTTCAGAAGCTCCTCTGTGCGCACCATCGATCGGCGGGTATCCGACCCGCGGCGGATGTTCGAAAGAAGCACCGAAGCCGCTGCCGTGTTGTAGGTCGTGCGGAATGTGGAGGTCGGGGAGACACTGACATCCTTGAATCCTTTCTCCTCGATGGTTTCATAGCTGTCCGTACGCAGGTCTTCGATTGCGGTGCCGAAGACGGGCACTTCCGCGGTGCCTCCATCCCGCCATGAAGCAGGGGCACTGTTCTGAAATGCAGGAATTCCAGCGGTATTCTGCGACATGTCCGGGGCCTTGGCATATGACATCATTGCGGAGGCTTCTGCGAAAACCGCGCCGCCCATCATTGCAGAAGCCTGCGGCTGTGAATAGCTCGGCATCGGCGGAGACGGCGGCAAGGGCTGCGATGCGGACTTCGCTGCGGAAGGCATTGACATCGAAGGCATCGGACTTGCGCATTCCTCCAGCACCATACCGTCATAAACCGCGCCGGCCGTTTTCCGGACGCCCCGGACTCCGCCTGCTTTCGCCTCTTTTACGGCATTTTTCCGAAATATCCGGCCGAATAATCCGCCGCGCTCGCGCTCGTCAGCGCCGCCAGCTTCGACCGGTTTCGGAATCAGGCCGTCTTTCTGCAGCCGGTCCATGTCGAAAATATAATCACAGAAAAACTCCGAAAAGCTCCGCTGATCCTCTTTCTTTCTCTGGTCAAATGCGCTCACGATCACCGAAAAACCGCCGAAACGCTGCGAAAGATCCAGGAGCGTCAGAAATACGGACTGTGTCTCGGTATAGCCGAGCGAACGGTAGAACGAAAAAGGCTCCGACTCCTTTACGGCCTGAAGATTTGCATATCTCTGATACATCATGGGAATGATTCCTCCTTGTTTTGATGCGGTGATTATAGCACAGGGGGACCCCGTCGTGGTCGCCTGCTAGGCGACAACCCACATATGACCTGATTACAGCAATATTCCGTACGCTACCGCACGCACGCGGTGGTGATGATAAAGCTCCTCATTGGGCATCATGTTGTGCATGTAGGCGATCGAGAGCTTTTCTGCCGGGTCCGCCTCAACCCAGATGCCGGAACCGCCGGTCCAGCCGAAAGCGCCTAAGTTTCCGTTATGCCCGTACTTTCTCGTCATCAGCGTCCGGAAACCGAGGCCGTAGCCGTAGCCGGCAAGATAGTCGTTCGTGAAATCCTGAAGCTGCACTTCATTGAGCTGGTTCTCGTGAAGCATTTCCACGGTTCCGGCACCGAGAAGTTTCCGCCCCTTATAGGTTCCGCCGTTTGCGAGCATCTGCATGAAAACCGCGAAATCGCTCGCCGATACGAGAAGGTTCGGACGCGCGCCGACAGGAGAACGCGAAGGATCGATGTTGGCGTCCATTCCGTCCGCCGCAGGTATCAGTTTCCCGTCCCGTTTTGCGTAATTTGTGACGATTCGGTCACGGTTTTTGTCCGTGATAAAAGTGTCCGTATCCTGAAGTTCCAGCGGCTCCATAATCCGCTCCCGCATCACTTCACGAAGCGGCTTTCCGGTCCAGGTTTCGACCAGAGCGCCTGTGATTTCCGAGCCGAAGCCGTACAGCCAGTGCGAGCCCGGCTCAAACATCACCGGAACCTCCGCCATCACACGCACCTCGTCCCGGAGGTTCGGAACACCGTTTTCGAGCAGTTTTTCGATCTGCGCGCTCATAGCCTTTAAAGTCGGCGTCGTCGCATTCGGCGCTGGCGCCATGCAGTACGGAAGGCCGCACATCATCGCGACCGCGTTCCGGATTGTAATCGGGTGCTCCACAGGCACCGCATCCACCGATCCGTCAGGGCGCATCACAAACTTCTTTGTATTCTTCCACTCGGGGAGATAGTCGCTGATCGGATCGGAAAAGAGAAACCTGCCCTCTTCATAAAGCATTCCGACAATCGCATAGGTGAAAAGTTTCGTCGTCGAAGCCTGACGGAACATGGAATGTTTGTCCACCGGCTTTCCGGATTCGATATCCGCATATCCCGCGACACCCTCGTAGAGGAACTTGTCTCCCTGCATGATCGAGCAGCTGCATCCCGGGACGCTGTGCTCAGCGAAATTCTGCAGCAGCCGATCGAGTTTCGTAAAATCCTTCATAAACTTAAAACCTCCCTTTTTCCTGTATCCCGGCGGATGATCAGACAGGAATATCCCTCTTCCGCCCGGTTCACAAAACGAAACGACCCGCGTAAAGGGAGCATTTTCGCTTCCCTTTACGCGAGTCATCCGATTTACCTGAATAACAGTTCCATAAAATGTTTTGCCGCAAGCCGCCACGGTTCCCACTCGTGGTATCCCCAGCAGGAATAGAAATGCACCGGAATCCCGCGTTCGTTCATGCCATTAATCGTCTCCTGAAGTTCATCGCACATCGGCTGCTCGCCCTCTCCCGCAGAGACGAATACGATGTCGAAGCGCTCTTTGAACTTCTCCGGATCCTCAAACACATCCGTGAGGTCGAAACCGTCTCCCTTGAGCCGGAAGCCGCCTGAAAAAATCCCGACGTTTGCAAAGGTCTCCGGGTTCCGGAACACGCCGTAATTGGACTGCATCGCGCCCATCGAAAGCCCGGCCATCGCCCGCGCCTTCCGGTCCGGAACCGTACGGAATTTCCGGTCAATCATCGGGATGCAGTCCTGCACAAGGACTTCGTCGATGTCGCCCATCGCAGGATTCCCGGATCCATCGGGCTTAAAAGCGTATCCGTCGTTCATGACAATGATCATTTCCGCGATTTTTCCCTCCGCGATGAGGTTGTCTGCGATATAGTTGATCTTGCCCTGCCAGAGCCAGCCGACCTCGTTCTCGCCGCCCCCGTGCTGAATATACAGCACCGGATAGCGTTTCTCAGGGTTCTCGTCGTATTTCGGCGGCGTATAAACATAACAGACGCGGGTCAGCCCCGTCATCGTGCAGGGATAACTGAGCATGCGGATTTCACCGTGCGGAACGTCCTGAAGCATCCAGAAATCGTCCTCCGGCGAAGGCATTTCGAAATAGTTGCATGGCCGGAAGGATCCGTAGCCGACAGACGCCAGCGTATTGAGGGTCCTGACGCCGTCCGCATAGAAATCGCAGTAGTGGAAGCCCGGGTTGATATCGTCCGCGACCGCCTGGAAATACCCGCCGCCTGTAGGCTGCAGTTCGTACTCTTTGGGCATCGAGCCGCCCCAGCCTTTCACGGTGACTTTTTTCGCGTTCGGATCATAAAAGTTGAATTCTACTTTTCCGAAATCGAGCACCCGGACGCCCTGTTTCTCCGGAATATAATGAATATGCTCGTAGTCCTCAAAAACCGGCTTTTTGTTCAGCGGGCTGAAAAACATCGTATGCTGGTACAATGCCTGGTTCTGCAGAATTTCCTCTCTCGTCATGACGAAACCTCCTTCGGATTATCCTGTTTTTCATGAAACAGCTGTGTTTTTTGGGGTATTTCCTTTGCGCCGGAGCAGCCGGCGGCGTAGTTTTTCCCGCTGTGATTTCAGAAAATGTTGCCCTGTTCTTCCTTCCCGAATCCAAAGAAACGGAAGGCAATCTGGATGTCCCGCTCCCAGACGCGCCATTCGTGGCGTCCCGGGCCTTCGTGGTATTCATAGGGAAGGCCGATTTCATCGGCGTGTTTCAGGAACTTCTGCATATTGGCATAGCCGCCGTCCTCGGTTCCGATTGAGAACATAAAGCGCGGCAGGTCCGCCTTTTCCGCCACAAGTTCGTCGAGTTTCCGCCAGGTATTCGAAATGGAATCCAGGAATTCGTCCACCGAATCGTAACGATGCATCTGATTGTATCGACGCAGCATCCTTCCCGACACTTCCGAAGGCTTCATTGCAAACAGCGCCTCCAGATCCTTTTTCTGACTGTCCAGGTTCTGCGGACAGGAAGAAAGCACCGCTGCGGCTGCAAATTTCTCCGGGTAATTCAGCGCAAACTTCATGGTTCCGCCGCCGCCCATCGAAAGACCGGCAATGAAGTTGTCCTCCCGTCTGTCGGACGCCGGAAGCCAGTTGTACACAATCGGCATCAGTTCATCAACGACATAGCGGGTCGCATCGTATCCGAGCGTAAATGCCGGCCATGCTTCATAGTCCGCGTTGCCGACGCCCATCATCACAACGATGCAGTTGTGCTCACATGCATAAGTCTCGATATTGGACTTCCGGATCCAGTCG
>CACYBV010000076.1 GCA_902772745.1 uncultured Eubacteriales bacterium | reverse complement strand
GCGCCTTTTTCCTTGCGGAAGCAGGGCGAATACGAGGTCAGCGTGTAGGGGAGCTTCTCTTCCGGAATCTGCTGGTCGATGAACTTGCCGATCATCGAATGCTCCGAAGTTCCGATCAGGTACAGGTCTTCACCCTCGATCTTGTACATCATCGCGTCCATCTCGGCAAAGCTCATTACGCCGGTCACAACGTTCGAGCGGATCATGAAGGGCGGTACGCAGTAGGTGAAGCCGCGGTCGATCATGAAATCCCGTGCATAGGCGATAACCGCCGAATGCAGCCTGGCAATGTCGCCCATGAGGTAATAAAATCCGTTTCCCGCAACACGGCCGGCGGCGTCCAGGTCGATGCCGTCGAAACGCGCCATGATGTCTGTGTGATAGGGAATATCAAAATCCGGTACCTTCGGCTCGCCGAAACGCTCCACTTCCACATTGCAGCTGTCGTCCGGGCCGATCGGAACCGAAGGATCGATCATCTGCGGGATCACCATCATCTTCTGCAGAAGATCCTGCTCCACCTGCTTCTCTTCCGCCGAAAGCTCGTCAATGCGGGCGCCCTCTTTGGCGATTTCCGCCTTGACTGCTTCCGCTTCGTCGCGTTTTCCCTGCGCCATCAGCGCACCGATCTTTTTCGAAGCTTTATTGCGGTTCGAGCGGAGGTTTTCGACTTCAACCTTGATTTCGCGGTTTCTTTTGTCAAGTGCGAGGACTTCGTCTACAAGCGGCAGTTTCTGATCCTGGAACTTCTTTTTGATATTCTCACGGACAAGGTCCGGATTTTCTCTGACAAATCTGATGTCAAGCATGCTATTTTCTCCCCTTTTCTGATATGGAAATACCGGTATCGGATATTCGCGTCCTTTTATTTTACCAAAGTACGCCGGAATCGTCAAGTGCCAACGGGGAGATGTTGCTGTTTTGCGCTTTACGGCAGGAACTTTCAAAAAGGACAAGCCCCCTGATCTCTCAGGGGGCTCTCGATACGTCGGTGATAACATATCTTCTATATCATTTAAAAGGGGGATCGGGAGGTACCCGACAATTATGAGAAGTGTAAGAAGCTGTTCTCTTACGATACCAATGATACTATGGAAATTTGAAGAAATTGCGTTCACTTTGTATCGATTCCAAAGATAAATTGTAAACAAAATGTAAACAAACGTCCTTTTTGTGTTTTTTCAGAACTGGCCGGCAATGTCAACGGACAGCAGATCACTATGCCGGATCTCATGCCTTTTCCGGTCTTCCCTCATTTCTCAATAAAGGGTATCACCTGCAGCCGTTCAACAGATACGGTATAGGTGGATTCCAGCGCATCCTCTTTTGTATTGCGGCAGCGGACCTGGAAATACTGGGCTGAATCGTCGCTTCCGAGATAAACTGTATATCCCAGACTTCCGCTAAGATATGCCAGCTCCTCCGAATTCTTCGGACTGAGCTCGGCCGGTTTCCGGACAGCGTCTCCAGCGCGCTCCCGTAATACGGTTAACTTGTGACCTGTCCGTGTATTTCTGCATCTTTTCGATCAGATAGATACCTTCTTCCCGCGGCATCAGTTCAATCTGATATTCATCAAAGCCTGATATCGCATCCTGAAAGACCGTCCGCGCTTCGCCGCCCGATGTCACCGTATCCGGCCGACGTTTAAAAGACTGTCTGTCCACGCCGGTTAAGACTGCAACGCCGTAAAGTCCAAATCACAATATTAGAAGGCAATGATATAAAAAGAGCGGAAAGCCGCATGAAATATGGCTTTCCGCTTTATAATCCCCTAATAAAGTATATACGGCCGGGGTTTACAGCTCCTTATCCCCTTCCAGCACAAGTTTCAGAAAATCCGCCTCACTGATGATCCTGATCCCGAGTTCTTTCGCTTTTTTGTTTTTCCCGGAAGCGGAACTGACGTCGTTGTTGATAAGATACGAGGTGTTTTTGCTGACCGAACCGGCCGCTCTTCCGCCCCGCGCCTCGATAAATTCCCTGAGCGCATCCCGGTTTGCGAATTCATGCACCGCGCCGGTAATGACAAATGTGAGACCCGAAAGCGGCTGTTCCGAAGTTTCTTCCGGGCTTTTTTCGATCTCAAGCTCCGTCAGCAGGTCGTCCAGTGCCGAAGCCTTTTCGGGATCCGAGAAATACTTCGCGATATCGGCGGCCGTAACCGCCCCGATCCCGTCAATCGCGGTCAGTGTTTCTTCATCCGCACTGCGGAGCGCTGCGAGGTCTCCCTTGAAATAATCCGACAGTAGCTTCCCCGAAGCGACGCCGATCCCGGGGATTCCGAGTCCCGAAAGGAGCCGCGGAAGCGTCGTCTTTCTCGCCGCATCAACGGATGCAATAATATTCTCGAAAGACTTTTCGCCGAAGCCTTCCATCGAGACGATTTCGTCCCGGTGCCGCCGAAGCCGGAAAATATCCGCAAAGCTCCGGACAAAGCCGCGGTCGACAAATTTCTCCAGCGTTGCCTCCGAAAGTCCGTCGATCCGGAGCGCATTGCGGCTCACAAAGAGGTCAAAAGCCTTGATCTTCTTCGCCGGGCACGCCGGGTTCGTGCAATACAGCGTACGAACACCGGAATCGTCCTTTATTTCGGTTTTCCCTCCGCAGACGGGACAAATATCTGGTATTTCGAGAAGTCCCGATTTCGTACGGTTTTCGGCAATCTGGGGGATGATCATGTTGGCCTTATAGACAAGGATCCGGTCGCCGATCCCAAGCTGCATTTCCTGCATGACGGAAATATTGTGGACGGAAGCGCGGCTCACAGTCGTGCCTTCCAGTTCCACCGGTTCGAAAACCGCGACCGGGTTGATGAGCCCTGTGCGGGAGGCGCTCCATTCGATCCGAAGGAGCGCAGTTTCCGCCATCTCGTCCTGCCATTTGAAGGCGATCGCGTTTCTCGGGAATTTCGCCGTGCGCCCGAGGGACTCGCCGTACCGGATGTCGTCCATCATCAGTACAAGCCCGTCAGAGGGGATGTCGTAGTGTCCGATTTTTTCCCGGAAATGATTTACGCCCTGCTCCATCTTTTCCGCCGTGACAAAGATCCGTTCGACGGTCTCGAAACCCTGTGCATCGAGAAAGTCCATCTGTTTCATGAACGAATTTTCAAAATCCGCGCCCTCCGCCGTGAGAAGCGAAAACGCTACGAGGTTTACGGAGCGTTCCGCCGTCACGGAAGGGTCCAGCTGGCGGACGGATCCGGAACAAAGATTCCGCGGATTTTTGTATTTGGAGTCTTCGGGGATTTCGGCGTTCATCCGCTCGAAATCCGAATAGCGGATCACCGCCTCTCCCCGGAGCACGAGATGCCCGGTATAGGGAATCCGTAAGGGAAGGTTTCTGAAATTCCGCGCATTCCCGGTGATCACTTCGCCTGTCTCCCCGTCGCCGCGGGTTACGGCCTTTGTGAGCGTCCCGTTGTCATAAGTCAGGACGATCGTGAGTCCGTCGAGTTTCCAGGACAGCACGCCCTTCTGGTTCCCCAAAAAAGCGGCAAGCGCTTCGACTTCCTTGGTTTTGTCCAAAGAGAGCGCAGGAAATTCATGCCGTTCCTTCGGCAGCTCCGAAAGCACTTCATAGCCCACGAAATGCGTCGGACTCCCGGAAAGCACGGTTCCTGTCCGCTCCTCCAGCTGCAGGAGTTCGTCGTACAGCCGGTCGTAGCGCTCGTTCGGCATGATTTCGCGGTTTTCCTGATAATACGCCCGCGCGGCTTCCCGAAGCACCGGGATCAGTTCTTTCATGCGCGCGATATCTTCCGCATTCTGCATCGGATCACTCATTTCCTATGCCTGTTCCTTTCTCCTTCCCGAAGGTTTCTTCCGAAGCCCCGAAAGGAGCTCCGTCCGTTCCGATCCGGTAATAAAACGCCATGTGCCGGGTTTCATTTTCGCGAGCTGTACATTCATGATCCGGACACGCCGGAGGGACTGGACTTCGTAACCGCAGCTTTCCGCCATCCTTCTGATCTGGCGGTTCAGGCCCTGCGTCAGGACGATCGTAAACTTCCGGTCGCCGGTCTTTTTTACTTTGCAGGCAGCGGTTGTTTTCTGAAGTTCCGAAAGGTAAATTCCTTTCTCCATGCGCTTCACAAAAGAGTCTGTGAGGTCATGGTTCACGATAACCTCGTATTCCTTCTCATGATGTCCGGAGGCTTTTGTGATTTCCGCAGCAAAATTCCCGTCGTTTGTCAGAAAAAGGAGGCCTTCCGAATCCTTGTCGAGCCGTCCGACAGGGTAAAGGCGTCCGTGATAATCGACGAGGGAGAGGACATTTTCTTCTCCCGGGAAGTCTTTTGTCGTGCAGACGACGCCGACCGGTTTATACAGCGCGATAATGACTTTTTCGGGGACTTTCGTGTCCACAGCTGTTCCGTTGACACGGATTTCGTCCCGGTCCGTCACTTTCTGACCCGGGGACGCGGGTTTTCCATTGACGAGAATCCGGCCTTCCTCTGCAAGCCGGTCCGCTTCCCTGCGGGAGCAGACGCCGCGGTCGCTTAAATATTTGTTGAGTCTGATTTCTTCCATAAATGCTTCAAATCACCGGAATATGCGGACAGCAGGATCAGGCGCTCTTCTTTGCAAAGATTTCCTTAAAGTCCGCCGCCGCGAAAATGCTGCACACGAAAACCACGATTGCACATACGATCGTAAGAACACTCGGGTACGCAATCGCATGGCTCTTGTCGAAAATATGCCAGACCACATCCAGAAGAAGCGCGAGAATCATAGCCCACGCGACGTAGGAGATGTTCAGCGCCATGGCTTTTGACGCGCCGATCTTCGCGATCGCCCTGTAGTAGAAAAGATATGAAACCGTCGCGAATACGCCGGCTGCCGCAATAATCAGAATGATCTTCCAGGAGCTTCCGAACAGGCTGGCTGTGAAAGCCCAGGGGCCGAGCCCGCCTTCTTTAAATCCGAGAATCGCAAGAACCGGAAGAATCACAGCGCCGTAGAACAGGGCGGAGGTCGTCTGGCGGATCTGAAGCGCATATTCGTCCGTGACTTCCGGGTCCTTGAGGCACTTTGCGAGGATGACGGCCTCAATGCCCCAGCCGAATGCGCACAGGAGCGCGCCGAGGATACCGAGAAGGTAGTTCTTCGGTGAAAGGTCCGGAGAGAAGCTCAGGCCGTATACGCCGAGGATCGTAAGTCCCAGGAAAACCCACTGGTACCATTTCATCTTTTCCTTCAGGAAGAAGAAAGCAAGGACACTTCCGATCGCAGGGAAAATTGCGCTCGCAACCGCGCCGATGGATGCGCCCATGTATGTTACGGCCATGACATAACCGGTCATGCCCACAGGGCCGCCGATAATTGCGGCGATAACGACCCATTTGCCGCTCTTCGTTTTGAACAGCGCCTTGAAAACGCTGCCGAGTTTTCCGCGCACGCCGTTGTAAATCCACGAAAAGACTGCGGAAAATGCGTCATGCACGAAAGTGCTGATAAACGGCGCAAGGAAAATCGCTTCCCCCGCGTTGTCCACCAGCGGCGACATTGACAGCGCAAATGCAATGACGACAGTTTCAATTGCCCATGTGACAGCGGCAAGAATTCCTGAAAACATACTCTTTTACCTCTTTCTGTTTTTTGTTATTCTATAAGCATCGCATCCCCGAAGCTGAAGAAGCGGTACCTTTCCTTTATAGCCTCCCTGTATGCCGAGAGGATATGCTCCCTCCCCGCGAGCGCCGACACCAGCATCAGAAGCGTCGACTGCGGCAGATGGAAGTTTGTGATCAGGGCATCGAGCACTTTGAAGCGGTAGCCGGGATAGATGAAAATCTCCGTCCATCCGCTCGTTTCCCGGAGGCGGCCGTTTTCATCCGCAGCGGATTCGATTGTACGGCAGGAAGTCGTCCCGACGCAGATCACACGATGTCCCGTATCCTTCGCGCGGTTGATTTTTTCCGCAGCTTCCGCACCGATCATGTAGAATTCACTGTGCATATGGTGTTCTTCGATCGTTTCCGCCTTAACCGGACGGAAAGTTCCAAGCCCCACATGGAGCGTCACTTCTGCAATATCGATGCCTTTCTCATGAATTCTCTCAAGAAGCTCTTCAGTAAAATGCAGGCCGGCGGTCGGTGCGGCGGCGGAGCCGTCATACCTGGCGTATACGGTCTGATAGCGGTTTTTGTCCTGAAGCTTATGCGTGATATACGGCGGGAGCGGCATCTCGCCCAGAGCATCGAGAACTTCTTCGAAGATGCCTTCATAAGAGAACTCGATCAGGCGGTTGCCCTCTTCCACGATATCGATAACCTTCCCTGTAAGCCTCCCTTCGCCGAAATCAATCTCCGTTCCGATACGGCATTTCTTCCCGGGTTTTACCAGCGTCTCCCAGATATTATCGGACTTCCGCTTAAGAAGCAGCACCTCGACAAGCGCGCCGGTGCCTTTCCGGATTCCGTGAAGCCGCGCCGGAATCACTCTCGAATTGTTCAGGACCAGGCAGTCGCCGGGATGAAGCTCATCGATAATATCATGGAATATGCTGTGGCGGACCGCGCCTGTCTCCTTATCAAGAATCATCAGGCGCGAATCGTCGCGCCGAAGAAGCGGGTCCTGAGCAATCAGCTCCTCCGGAAGCCCGTAGTCAAAATCCTTCACATCCATAACTTCTGCCCTTCTCACCGCATCCCGCAAAAAAAAGCCGGATGCGCTTCATTCAATGACAGAGTATACCACGTTCGGGCGAATCTGTGAAGAGCAATTTTCAATAACGATCCGCAGTTTATATTCCGGATCCCGAACATGCCCCATCCTCTGAAATTACAGTATAAAAAACAGCAGCATTTTTTTATTCACAAAATTTCCCGCAGGGGAGAGAAGGCCTGAAAGCCTGTGAAAAGTTGGGAAAATGCCGGGTTCTTCACGAATTTATTCACATTGTTCACATTCTGCACAGTTTTCACTCTTGATAACTCCGAAAGAACTCTCCGGAGAAACCCCCTGATTTTCGGCGGTTTTCGAAACACCGGCAGAGTTTTTCCACATTTTCCACATTTTCCACTTTTTTTTATCCCCAACAGGTCCGAAAGAAGCCTCTTTTCATTTTCGGATTTTATGGTATACTTCTTGCGACAGCAGTACGGGAAAGTCAGGATTTCTGTGGATCTTTCCGTGTACTTTTGCTGTCGGTCCGTCTGCATCAAGTTCCGCCGCAGGACGGATCACCAGGAAGGGATTTATCATGAAAAAACTCAATATACGGACAAAATCTCACAGACAATATCTCGAAATCCCCGTGGATTTCATTGATGAATATATGCCTCAGGCGCCGGAGGGCGCTTTCAAGGTGTACCTGTATCTTATGCGCTGCTCGCTGGATTCTTCGATCCTTCTGTCTCTTTCCGACATGGCGGATCTTTTTGACGTGACGCAGAAAACGGTGATACGCAGTCTTATGTACTGGGAGGACTGCGGGCTTCTCAGCCTGGAATATTCGGGCGATGAGCTCACCGACATCACGCTTCTGCCCTTCCCCGGTGAAAAAAGCGCTTCCGATTACAAGGATGTCCCGGAAAATGCCGAAGAAGCGTCCCGGGCTTCCGGTTCCGCGCTTTCTTCCGAGCCTTCCTTGCCCGCGCCTTCAAATATCCATGAGCTTCCGAGAAAGAATGCGGAGGAAATGAATCCTGCCCTGATTTCAGACCTCTCATCGGATGAAAGCTTCACCGAGCTTCTGGATCTCGCGCAGTATTATCTGAAAAAACCGGCAAATTCCACGATGCGGGATACGCTTGGCTACTGTTATCTTTTGTATGACCGCCAGAGCGATGTGATCGAATACCTTC
>CACYBV010000075.1 GCA_902772745.1 uncultured Eubacteriales bacterium | reverse complement strand
TCGCCGTTTTCTTCCGTAGCATACTGTACCATACCGCCCTTCTCCATGGCCCGGGCGGAAGCAATATTCTCTTTGGCACAGCCGCCGTGCACGCCGGAAAGCGCATAGTCTTCCGCGGCAATCCGCAGCAGTTCCCTGACGCACTCCGTTCCGTATCCCCTGTTCCTGTATTCTTCATCCAGAAGAATAAATATTTCAGGTTCCGAATGATTCCCCGTGCCGTCCAGTCCGCACCATCCCATAATGGTTCCGGGATTCTCCTTCCCGCACACTGCGAGGCAAAGGTGACAGATACAGCCTTTCGTATTCTTTTCGTAATTCCCGCGCATATAGGCGATGGCTTCCCGCGCCTCTGCTTCTGAAAGCGGGTGATGATCGGAAGGCCATGTCCGGGCAACTTCCGGCAGATCGCCCTCTGTGACAAAACGGAGAAGCAGACGCTCTGTTTCAAAACCCGGCTGCTTCAGATATGCTGCGAGAAAGGCCTCAATATCCTGATATGCCACTGCTTTCATGCCGGCCTTGCTGTATTCCAAAAGGTAAGCGCTGAGAACATCATCAAACCCTCGGGCAGTCTTTACAAGATCCTCCGGATCATAGACAGAAACCGCATGAAGCGGAGCGATATCCACCTCGCTTCGGATGCCTGACAGCATCTGATCCAGGCTGACAAGGCTCATGAACGCCAGATGCCGGTCTCCGGTCTCCGCGGCAATCCGCATCTTTCCGTGCCAGTTTGAAAACATTTCCTCATAGGTTCCGCGAAGGGATTCTTCGTCAGCCGGTTTCTTCTCCGGCTGTACAGTCTGCCGCTCCTGCTCAAAACACGCGGTCAGCTCCTTTACAAGCTCAGTCAGCCGTTCTTTCAGTACAGGAACTGTCCCGGAAGCCAAAATGCTTTCGATCCTCTCGCACAGCTTTGCCGGCCGTTTTTCCATGGCGTTCAGTTCCTCATACCGGCGTCTGACGCCTTTTTGGAAATAGCGCTTGTTCAGCATGGCGACTGCGTTTTCCGCAAAATACAGGACACCGCCGGCCTGTTTTCTGACCTCTGTCAGGTCGTCTCCGATCATCGCAAGGGCATAACAGTGAAGCGCGTCCTTCAGGACACCTTCCGCCTTCAGATCATCCGCTTCACTGAAAGGCTCCGCCAGCTTCTGCTGTACCTGCCCGCGCAGCGCTTCCAGTTCGCTCCGGTATTTTTCATCCGCACAGTAAACGATCCGGGCATCCATCAGCTTGGCGATATTGGGGTCCTCATACGAGGCATCGCGCCGCAGGCTCTCCCAATCCGTACAGTAGATATCATGCCCTACGCCAATGTCCTCCTGGATAAATGCCGCCCCGAGCTGCCAGCCGCGTTCATCGTTGATGAGGATCAACAGATCCAGATCAGACAGCGGATGGACATCGCCCGCCTGAAAAGATCCATAAATTCCGATCAGCGCAATGGCGCCCGGACACAGCTCCTTTTCTTTTTTCAGCACAGCGTCAATGATCCTCTGATTCCTGATTTCCGCAGTATTCATAATAGTCACCCCTTACCGGTATTTTTATCCATCCGGAATCCTAGTATCAGCTCTGATATGCTCATCTTTCGGACAATCAATGATCCCGGGCGTATTATTCAGATTTCCTTCCGCAGCAATGATCGTGTTTTGAACGCTACGAGTTTTTCAGCCTTTTCCATTCGTCACGGGTAATGGCAAAGGCATAGGAGATCGTATTTTTCGGATCCGGATATTCTTTCACCTTTTTCATGCCATTAGCCATGGCCGTGCGCCAGGAGCCCTCGTTGGTATACTTCATATAAGAATACAGCGTCTTATATTCCGTGTTCAGAAATGCCCAGTCCCTAACAGCTCGGGCCGCTTCCTTCGCGTACCCCCGCCGCCAGTATTTCTTATGGATATGATACCCGATCTCTGGGAGTATCTCTCCGTCGATGTTCTGCAGAGTCATCCCGCAGTCCCCGATGAATTCTCCTGTCGCCTTCAGCACCACCGCCCAAAGCCCAAAGCCGTACTGCGCATAGTTTTCCAG
>CACYBV010000074.1 GCA_902772745.1 uncultured Eubacteriales bacterium | reverse complement strand
GGTGTTTTCCCCGAGGTTTTCGGCAGGGACAATCCCGTCCGGAGTCTGTACGAAAACGCTGACCCAGTAGCCGGAGAAGTCCTGAAGCTCCGTATCCGTGATAATCTCATCCGGCGTATAATCTTCCAGTTTTTCTCTCGTAAAATCGGCGTCCAGACGTTCTGAATGCAGACATTCTTCGCTCAGGATCAGGAGCCGGTCCTCCTCGTTGTCATTCAGGATAATCATCCCGTCATCAAGTTTCCAGGTTCCAGTTTCCGGATCTCCGTAAAGCCCGGGAAAGCCTGCAGCGTAAGTACCGTCTTCGGAGAATGTCAGGAGAAAGGCCATGCCTTTTACAAGCGCATACCAGTCGCCGAGATACTGCGTTTCTTCCCGTTCCACCGATTCCATCACGGGAAACTCCGGTTCATCCTGCGTATCTTCGGACACAGCCTCCGCAGTATCCGGCGCCGTTTCTTCCGAGGATACCGAAACCGCTTCCGATATCGTTTCGTCCGAAAAAGCTGAAGATGTCTCGTCTCTGATTGTCGATGCCGCCTGCGTTTCGGACGCTGTATTCTCTTCCGGCTGTTTTTCCGTACAGCCCGAAAGGGAAAATACCATAACGGAAATCAGAAGCAGCACTGTGATTTTTCTCATCTTTCCTGCTTTCCTCCCTTCAGCACATCTCATTGGAACAGGCCGTCAGCTGTTTCCGGCCCTCTGCAGCTCCTTCGGTGCTTACTTCAATGTAATTTCTTCAATCATGCTGCCGGTGTTGAACAACAGGCTCCGTTTCCCGGAAAAGGCAAATGAAACCGGTGTGTCCGCAAGCGTTCCTTCGTATCGCTTCCGCCCGGAGAGATTGAAAAGCGTCAGGTCCGGCCCGTTCAGAAAGGCCAGAGACTCCCGGTTGGCGATTGCAAGCCGGTACTCCTCGGGGACCGCGAAACGCACTTTCTCATCGCCTTTTGCGTTCAGCACCCGGACATAACTTCCTTCCTCTCCGCGCTGCACAAGGCACATGGAATCCGGTGTGAAAAGGACAGAACGCACCGGTGCGTCGTATTCGATGGTCTTCTCGGTAACCTCCGCCTTTTTCTGGTCATAGCTGTAGAACTTCACCAGATTTGTCCCGACCGCGCAGAAATGGCTGTTGTCCAGGAACTTCCCGTCCACAAGATAAGTCGCAGTGTCATAGAAAGACCGGTCGTCCTTGATGATGTATGAATCATCTTCCCGCCCTTTCTCGAAATCATACAGCACCATATGGCTCTCACCAATGCCGTTTGCCGTCGAATAGTAAAGCACCATCAGTTTCTGGCTGTCCGGAGAGATCGAGATATGTACCGGAATGCCCGTCGCGGAAAGCACGGCTTTCACTTCCACGGGGATTCTCGACCCGTAGCGGTCAAACCAGGAAATATACGCCGCATCGTCCGACTCCGTCACAACCGCCACAACGCCGCTTTCGGAGATATCCATCCCGTAGATCACCCGGGAAACCTTCAGCGTACACAGAATGCCCGTCGTGTCGCAGACATAAATCTGGTAGCCGCCCGTATCACAGACCGAGAAAAAATCGCCGCTCACGGAAATCATCGGCTGTTTCAGTTCCACCGAGGTTGTCCAGATGACTTTTCCCCGCTCCATGTAAGTGATTGTATCGCCGCCGATGATCACGTTTCCGTGCTGAAGCTCCCGTACGACCGTCTGAGGAAGCGCCCCCATCGAAGATTCCGCGTCCAGCGAATAAGTTGTATAGCTGTAATTCCTGAAATAGAACAGAGCAAACAGAAGGAACACCAGGACCAGCGTGAAGCCGATCAGCGCATCCAGCCGGCGGTCTCTCCGGCGGAGCTTTTCGCGTTCCAGAAAGGCCGGATCGCCCATGTTTACGCCGGCTTCCCTGGTTCTTTCGGCAATCCGTCTCCGCGCCGCGGCCCGGCTTCTGTCCTCCTCCGGGAATTCTTCTTCGTAATCTGCCAAAGCTTCGTTCCTCCGTCAGGGTTTCACCATCGCCTGAAGCTCCGAAAGCCTCAGTTCCTGCGACGGCGAGAAATCATAGGATTCCATATAACGGTAAATCTCCGATACCAAAAACCGCACTTCCGGCCGGTCCATATGGCTTTTCAGACCCATCGGACACAGGAAAACCATCCCGTCAAGGCAGCGGAATTCGATCATTTCCGCAAGCGGACGCAGCATGTGAATGCTGTCGATCCCAGAAACAATGCATTTCATCCTTCTCGGAAGCACCAGAGCGCGTCCGATGCTCATCTGCCACCACTGCAGGCCGCCCCACTCCTCCGAGAGGAAGCGTCTCGTCACGGGATGCGTAAGATCCACAATCCGCCCCATCTCTCCGGACTGCTTCGGATACAGTTTGCTCGACAGAAAATCCGTCGAAAACTCGGAATGTACCGACTGGGGCAGAATCTCCGGACTTGTTCTCGGGGTCAGAAGCACCTTCCCGCCTTCTTTGAGCATCAGCACCGCCGTCTGATTCAGCGTGTCCGTCTCGTAAACCTCCATCGGACAGAGCGGCAGCACCCGGGGATAGACATACACAGGATAGGACAGCTCCGTCCGCCCCATCCGAATCGTCAGCATAAAGCGTTCCGGCTCCTTCGCCTCCGCAGGAAGCAGAGGAAGCGTGATCTCCTCCGAAAAATCCGTCACCGCGCCGGATCGGCAGCTCTCTTTTTCAAACTGCCCCCGGAGATTCACATTCTCCGAACGAAGCGTATAGCTCACCGGCGTTTCGAGCGTTTCCGGCGTATAATTGGCGACGGAAACCGAAAACCGAAGCTCTTCCCCCGCTTCATAGCAGAAGCGTTCAATCCGGAGAAGCGGAACCGCCGCCCCGAAAAAGTTACGGAAATTCTGAGGTTCCGCAAAAGGCCAGGGCTTCGGGATAAAATGCGTGTTCATCATCCCGACAAGCGCCGTTTCCTGTCCCGGATAGTCCTGCAGCGAGAAAAGCGTAAAACCCGCGAGGAGCTTCGAACGCATCGCACGCTCGATTTCCATCCGATAGCAGCGCGCGGCCTGCTCGCCCGATGCGAGGACATAGCGTTCCCAGGAAGACAAAAGCCCCAGTTCTTCGACATCATCCCGCATTTTCATGAGGTTTATGGGCTCCAGAAAGCCTGAAAAGAAGCTGATCTCCCGGAAGTCGGGCAGAATACTGTATCCGCCCGCAGAAGCCGATAAAAGCGGCTTTTTCACACTCTCACGGAAGATTTTTATTTCTTCGTCGAAACTTTTTTCAGTATTCGGGTATTCGTTGTTGACAAATCCCCGAAGTCCGTTCTCCGCCCTGGCCGGATGATCCGTCCCCCGGAACAGCAGCGGTCCCCAGGCTGCAGTCATGACAAAGTCGGACGCTTCGAAATATTTCTCCGTCATTTCCGCGGTAAGCGCAAGTCCTTTGTCCGTCACCGGCTCGTCCGAGGAAACCGTATACAGTCTCGTCGGGTCGATTTTCCTCGCGAGTTCCAGAAGCTCGCAGGCATACGACAGACTCTCCTCCGAAAAGCGCAGCCGGTTTCCGAGAGACAGCATCACAAACGAAGGGTGGTTTCCATAGCTTCGCAGAAGCTGAACAAGCTCCGAGCGGTAGTATCTGCGCTGGTCTTCCGTAAAAAATGCGTCCGCATCTCCCGAAAGCGACAGCTCGGGCATCAGAAACATTCCCAGCTCATCCGCCGCCGAGAATGCCTGTTCCGGCGGACAGTATGAACGGAAATGCACAAAATTCACGCCGTAATCCCGGAGCGACTGCAGCTTTTTCTTCCAGGCTGCCGCATCCATCGGCGCATAGGAAGTCTCCGGATAAACCGAGCAGTCCTCCTGTCCCCGAAGGAAGATCCGGCGCCTGTTCAAAAGGAAATGCGTGTCATCTGCCCGAAAGTCCCGGATTCCGAAAGAAACCGTCCGACCCTCGCCGTTCAGGGTAACCGAAAGCTCGTACAGATTTCCCTCGTTCTCATCCCATTTCAGCAGATCTTCCCGAAGCAGCAGTCCTTCCGCAGTAAAATTGAAAAACGGTTCGGTAATCCGGATCCGGTGCCGGTATTCCCGCTGCAGCGCGGAGGAAATGAAAGCGATTTCGTACTCCCCCGGTTCCGCGCAGCAAATCTCCGTATAAACCGAAAGTTTTCCTTCTGCGGGATACGCGGTCACGTTCTCGATAAAGCATGCTTCCTCCTGGCGGAGACGTACATAACCCAGAAGCCCGTTCCAGTTGGTCTGGGTATCATCAGATGCCATGTTGGAAGAAAGGATCTGCTCCCGCGGAAGCCCCGGATAGCTGTTGTCGGATACAAAGCTCAGGATATGGCTGCCCTGAAGCTTCCCCGTCACCTCGAAACTCTGCTCCGATAAAAGCGTCCCGATCCGGTGCGGCATCACTTCCTGCCCGTCGACCATAAGGGAAAGCACCCGTGCCCGCTCCACATCCAGGAACAGCCGTTTTCCGGGATTCTCCCGGCAGCTGAGCATCCGGTAAATCCTTACCGGCCCCTCATAGGTATATTTTCTCGTGAAACGCGAATAGATATTTTCATCGGGATCCGGCGGCACCGCGTCTGCAAACACCAGCTCGTCATCCGTG
>CACYBV010000073.1 GCA_902772745.1 uncultured Eubacteriales bacterium | reverse complement strand
GGCAGTCACTGAACCAAGCTGTTTTTTCATCGCAGAATCCTCCTTCATCCTTCCGAAAGCCATCTGCTTTTCAAATTTCCTATCTCCCCGTCAGGTCCGCCCCAAGCGCACTTCTGCAGGCAAGAATCCACTTTGCGCGGTCCAGGGGATCCACGCCGCGCCGCGGGAAAGTTTCCCGGACATCCGGCGGCGCTTCCCGGTAATCCGCAAGCCGCATGCTGATCTGTCCGTTTCCGGAGCTCAGCGAGCGGAATTCGACCGGATAGGAAGCGCACAGGCGAAGCGGCGCTTCCGCTTCCATCGTAAAGGTGCCGTTCTCCAACACCGGCGCAGAAAAGCTTCCGCTCATCCGGAGAATCTGGCCGCTCACCCGCCCGAGAATCGTATCCGGTGCTTTCAGCGTCAGCTTCATCCAGGGCTCGTAAAGCAGTTCTCCGGCGTCCTGAAGCGCCCGAAGAACCGCAATCGGCGTCGCAACGAAAAAGTCCAGCGGATGGGTGTGCACGTGGTGGCTCATCCCGCCGACAAGGGTAAATCTGCAGTCAATCACTTCCCAGCCGAAAAGCCCCTGCTGTACGGTTTTATAAACGCTTTCTCTGACATGCTCCTGATATCGGTACGGAAGCTCCTTCTCCTTGATCACGGACTCGAACTGAATGCCGGAACCCGGCGGAAGCGGATCGACCCTGAGCTTCACAATCGCCCAGCACGGCTTGGGCATGAGATACGCTTCCTCACCGCAGCCTGATTTTCCGGGCTTTTCGCGGAAAATCACCCGCGGCGCGGAAAACCGCAGCGACAGTCCGAAGCGTTCCTTCAGAAGTTCCGCCAGGATCTCCGTCTGAATTTCACCCATGATGTGGACAAACATCCGTCCGGTCAGCGCATTCCGCTCGAACGAAAGAAGCGGTTCCTCCTCCGTAAGGATGCGAAGGGCTTCCGCAGCCTTGATTTCGTCTGTCCCCGGTTCGGGCAGAACCTCCGACAAGAGAAGCGGCTTCGCGTCGAGAATTCCTTCCGGAACCGGTTTCCTGCCGTCGGGAGCCATCCCGATCCGATCGCCTGCCCGGACATCCGAGAGTCCGTAAAAAACAGCGATATCGCCCGAACAGACTTCATCTTCCGGCGTCTCCCGGTTTCCCTGTATCCGCCGGATCTGTGAAACCTTTTCGTAATCTTCCGCAGAAAGGCGCTGCAGGGGAACCGCTTCACGCGCACGGATTCGCCCGCCGAAAAGCCGTACCCAGGCGGCTTTTCCGTCCCTCGGGTCATGCGAGATTGCAAAAACCGTTCCGGAAAGTACACCGGGATCCGAAAACGACGTGTCCGGGAGGCAGCTGATGAGCGTCCGGAGGAGCAGATCCACGCCCTCCCCGTTTTTCGCGGAAGTGAATATAAGCGGCGACAGCGCGCATCCGATCGTAAGTTCCCGCAGTTTTTCGAGGATTTCCCGGTCGGATACCGGCTCATCGAGAAGATATTTTTCCTCCAGCGAAGGATCGCATTCCGCGAGATACGGAAGCATTTCCTGCGGAGGAATATCCTGCGGGACAAAAACGCCGCCGAGTTTTTCCCGCAGGTCCGAAAGCGCCGAATCCCTTGAAAAACCGGGCAGGTCCGTCTTATTGACGCAGACAAGGAAAGGGATCGCCAGGCTTCTCAAAGCGGCGCAGATTGTCCGTGTCCGCCCCTCCGCGCCGTCTGCAGCAGAAACCATCAGGATGACGCCGTCCAGCGCGTAGAGAGAACGCAGCACTTCGCCCGAAAAATCCAGATGGCCCGGTGTATCAAGGATCCGGATCAGGTCCTCGCCGTAATGAAGTTCCACAAGCGAGGTCTTCACGGAAATCCCCCGCCGCCGCTCCACATCGAGGTAATCGCTCGCGGTGGTTCCTTCATCAACGCTGCCCTTCTTCCGGATGCTCTTCTGCAGAAACAGAAGCTGTTCCGTGAGCGTCGTCTTGCCCGCGTCCACATTTGCCTGAATTCCGATTATAAATTTCCGTCCCATCAGTCTGCCGCGCCGGAATCCGTCTCTGCGCCTTCGTCTTCTCCCGTCAGTTTTGTAATATGCAGCCGTACCACACGGCGCTCGTCCATTTCCGTGACTTCAATCCGGAAGCCTTCAAATTCAATGCTGTCTCCGGCTTTTGGGAAGTCCCCGAGATACTCGATCATAAAGCCGCCGGCCGTATTGGACTCATAGTCAAATGCTTCCTCCGGAATTCCGAGAAGCTCGCAGAAATCCGAGATGTTCATATCGCCGTCGACCGTGAAGTCATTTTCACCGGTCTTGATGACCTCTTCCTCGACGGTATCGGTCTCGTCCCAGATATCGCCGACGATTTCCTCCAGGATATCTTCCATCGAAATAACGCCGAGGGTTCCGCTGTATTCGTCCGTAACGATCGCAAGGTGCTGCCGCGCGGCCTTCATGGCGTCCATACACTGCGGAAGCTTCATCGTACGGTAGACGAAGCAGGCGGGCATCAGAAGCGAGCGGATATCGGTCTTTTCATCCGCCGCCAGCGATTTCAGCAGATGATTCAGGTGAATCACGCCGATGATGTTGTCGATACTGTCCTCGTAAACCGGCATCCGGCTGTGCGAAGACTCCAGCACCGTCTCAAGAATCTCTTCCGGATCATCGTCGACGTTCAGCGCTTCCATATCGACACGGGCTGTCATGACTTCTTCGGCGGAAATATCGGAAAAATCGATTGCCGCCGAAAGGAGCTCCGACTGGTCCGAATCCAGCACGCCTTCGTCCTCTGCGGTCTCTATAATGGACTGCAGCTCCAGCGCAGACTCTTCCGAGTCAGTATCCTCCTCTTTTCTGATCCCCTTCGTCAGCAGGTTCACAAGGCCCACAACGATAAAATTCAGCGGGAAGAAAAGGATCACAAGGAAGCGGATCGTACCGGATGCGGACATCGCAAAACGGTTCGCGAACTTCTTGCAGATAATCTTCGGAATGGTTTCGCCGAAAATGATTACAAGCAGGGTCACAACTATCGTACCTGCCCAGTTCAGCCTGTCGCTTCCGGTAAGCAGAATGATCAGCACTGTCGTCAGGGCCGAAGCCGCGATATTCACAAGGTTGTTTCCGACAAGGATTGCGGAAAGCGTGTCGTCGTAATTCGTCGAGAGCCTGAGTGCCCGTCCGGCGCGTCTGTTTCCGGACTTCTCTTCATTTTCAAGGCGCACGGTATTGCAGGCGCTTAAGGCCATCTCGGAGCCCGAGAAGAAAGCGGACAGAATCACGCACAGGACAATTCCGACCGAGACGAGGATAATGGGGGTTGTCATGATTCCACCTCCTCTTTTGTGCGGTCGATGTCCACCCGGACTTTCAGAATCCGATTGTGCACAACTTCGTTCACAAGAACCGTCAGGCTGTGATATTCGAAGGAATCTCCCCTTTCGGGAATCCGCCCGAGTTTTTCACAGACCCAGTCCGCCATCAGCAGGTTTGTGAAGCGGTCCTCGTCTTCCTCTTCGTCCTGCGGAACCTCAAACCCGATATAGTCAAAGGTGTCCTGTACGGTTTCGTCACCGTTGACAAGATACACATCCCGGGTGATTTCCACGATCGGATCGCGGATCACGTCATCCTCGTCCCAGATTTCGCCGACAATCTCCTCAAGGATATCCTCGACCGTTACGACGCCCAGGGTCCCGCCGTAGGAATCCGTCACGACCGCCATATTGAGCTTGCGGCGCGTCATTTCATCGAGAAGTTCGTCGATCTCGGTGCTCTGGTGCGCGTAATACACCTCGTCAAGAAGCGGCCTGAGCGGCGGAATTTCCCTGTTTTTCACATAGGCTTTCAGAAATTTCCGGATCTGCAGGACTCCGATCACGTTGTCAATCGTCTTCTCGTATACGAGGATCCGGCTGTGGTTCTGCGAAGTGATGAACTGCAGGATTTCCTCCGGACTGTCCGATACGGAAACTGCCGCGACATCGACACGCGGCGTCAGGATCGAGCTTACGGTCACATCGCCGAACTGCAGGGCGCTGGAGATCAGTTCGCTCTCCTGTTCGTCAATCGCGCCGTCCTCGGCCATATCCTCAATGATATCGTACAGCTCGTCCTCGGTGACGGAGATCTCCGGGTCGCCCTT
>CACYBV010000072.1 GCA_902772745.1 uncultured Eubacteriales bacterium | reverse complement strand
CTGCTGTTCCGACTGGATCGATGGAAGGAGCAGAAAATCATCGAAGATCATCAGCGGTATCTTGCGGAAACGCCTGATCGTCTCATCACTTCCATGGGAAGGACAGCAAACGGTGCTGCGGTCTTTGAAATATCTGCGGACTGATCAATGCGGATTATAATGACTGCATCGGAAAAGGCTCTGTCGATCCTGACGGAATCACGGAAATCGAGGATTACGCTTTCTATGGATGCCTGAACGTGGATGAAGTCATCATACCGGCTTCCGTGACAGTCCTTCATGAGATGGCTTTTGACAGTTCACAGCGGGATGAAGAGGGAAATCATGTACCCAGGCTGATCTGTACGCCCGGTTCAGCCGCCGAATCCTTTGCAAAGGAGAAAAACTGGCCGTATTCACTCCGGTAAACAGGAACAGAAACTGTAAATATCACAGCAGATCACACCCGGAGAAACGGATTGTTTTTCTCCAAAGCTGTGTTATAATGACAGGGAAAGACAGGATTCAGGTGTCCTGAAAAAGGCGCCGCGAAAAGAAGGAGAGTATGTATGGAAGAAGAGATCAGACTGAACCAGGCGCTGTATTCCTCCATGATGGTTTTCGACCAGAACCGCCAGAACAGCAGGATGGAAAACGGCGAGAGGGTCTTCTTTACCGCGCCCCGGGGCTTTGAGACCAACGAGGACGGAAGTATGACCTTTCATTATTACGCGCCGGATGCAAAGAGCGTGGAGATCCGGGGCTGGGGCGGAACCTTCCCGAAAGATACGCCTCACTTTCTCACGAAGCGGGAAGACGGCTGGTGGGAAGGAACGGTTCCCGCATCCGGGATCGAGCCCGGCTTCCACTATCACGACGTCTATGTGGACGGCGTGAAGACGCTGAATCCCCGGGAGCCGATCGGTTACGGCGCCGGGCATTTTTCGAACTACTGCGATACGCCGGACCCGGAAAATACCTTCTGGCTTCTCAAGGACGTTCCACACGGATCGGTCCGGATGGAGCTGTACAAGTCGGAGCTCTGCGGGATGACCCGAAGCTGCTGGGTCTATCTTCCCCCGAACTACGATAAGGAGCCCGAAAAACGCTATCCCGTGTGGTACCTGCATCACGGCGGCGGCGAGAATGAGATCGGCTGGATCTGGCACGGAAAAGTGAACCTGATCCTCGACAATATGATCGCGGCGGGCGAATGCAAGGAAATGATCATTGTCATGAATTCCTTCGACGCCTTTGCGCCGACCGAAGAGGACGGTATTTATAGGAATATCGAGTACTGCGATGTGCTCTGTCAGGAATGCATCCCCTTTATCGACCGGAAATTCCGGACGATCCGAGACAAGGACCACCGTGCGGTCGCGGGACTTTCCTTCGGGGTGGTGCATTCGTATCTCGCCGCCTTCCGGTACCCGGATCTCTTCTCGTACCTCGGCTGCTTCTCGGGCCATATCATGCCTGTAAGCCCGGACGGCAATTATTTTGGCCGCACCTTCGATTTTTCGGAAGTTTTCAAGGATAAAGAACTCTTCAACAGCCGTTTCAGACTCATGTGGCACGGCGGCGGCGTCCGCGAGGGCTTCGGAACGAGGCGAACCTTCCCCGGCGATGTGATGCCATACCGCTGGGAAGAGTATAAGGAAAAAGGCTACCATGTGGACGGCCAGGGCTACAGAGGCTTCCATGAGTGGGACACCTGGCGCTTCTGCGCGCGGGATTTCGCGAAGAGAATTTTTATCTGAGGAGGCGGAGATGAAACAGGATATTTTAAAGAACCAGACCATCAATTCCACGTTGACCTATTTTGCTCCCTGTTTCCAGAGAAAAGAGCCGAAGCCTCCGGGAGCGCCCTTCTCCTTTAAGCTGGAGGAGACCTTCGAGATGGCGGAGCCCTGCAAAAATCTCGGAAACGGCCGAGTGCGCCTGACTTATTACAATCCGGACGCGAAGAGCGTGAGTGTTCTTGGCGGCGGCGGGGAATTTGCCGGCGAGTATCCGATGACCCGGGACGACTGGGGTTACTGGACTGTGGAAGTGGACACGGTGCCCGGTATCCGCGTGCACCGGTATCTCGTGGACGGCGCATTGGTCCTGAGCGACCAGATGCCTCTCGTGTACTGCGCGCAGGAGCCCGCAAACGCCTTTGAATGCGTTGACGAAAGCTGCGCCTGGTACCTTTTGCAGGATGTTCCGCACGGCGACCTCCGGATGGAATACTACCGCTCCTCGCACACCGGACGCTGGAAAGTCTGCTGGGTTTACTGCCCGCCGGGATATGATGAAAACCCGGATAAAAAGTATCCGGTCCTGTATCTGCAGCACGGCGCGGGCGAGGACGAGACCGGCTGGATCGACATGGGAAAGACAAACTACATCCTCGACAACCAGATCGCCGCGGGTGAAACCGAACCGATGCTCGTCGTCATGAACTACGGCTTCTCCCTCCGGGAGGACGAGACGCCGGCGCTTCGAAGCCCCGGTTTTGAAACAGAGCTTCTTCAGGACTGCATCCCGATGATCGAATCGAAGTACCGGGTAAAGACAGACCGCGAATCCCGGGCGATGGCCGGCCTCTCGATGGGTTCGGCCCAGTCCCAGAGCATCGTGCTGAACCACCTCGACATGTTTGCTTACCTCGGGGTAATCATCGGCGGGATCGGAAATGCGCCGATCGGTGTGCAGGCGGAAGCCCTGAACGACCCTGCGGCGCTTAATGAAAAACTGAAGGTCTTCTACGCCTGCAACGGCGATCACGAAGCCGGCTGTACTGCAAGCCATGAAGCGATGGAGAAAATGATCGCGGAAGGCCTTTCATGCGGGCGCCATGACATTTTCGAAGGCTACCATGAGCTGACCGTCTGCAGGAAGGGTC
The DNA here is from genome assembly GCA_902772745.1 of uncultured Eubacteriales bacterium. Taxonomy (GTDB): domain Bacteria; phylum Bacillota; class Clostridia; order Lachnospirales; family Lachnospiraceae; genus UBA1267. The sequence continues at coordinate 6,380 of CACYBV010000072.1, read as the reverse complement.
TGAGAGCCTTCCTCCCGCTTCTGTTCCGCTGAACGGATGCACTTCGGACCAGAAACTCAGATGCTGTGAAAAACTTAAAAACCGGACGAAGCATAAGCACGTCCGGAATGATCAAGGAGGCAGGAGAATGAGCAAATATACAATTCGTGACTATGTCCCGGACCTTCCGCTGGACTATGCGAAGGAACCCTACGGATCGGCCTATAAGGGGCTTTACCGGCAGAAGGTGGATCTGAACGGCGTCAGCCGTGAAATCATCACTTTTGTGCCCGACGACTACCGGGCACAGCATAAAGGCGCGCTGATCTTTATCCCCGCAGGGATCTTGGCGGAGGACTTTGTCAATCAGTCGAAGTGGGTCGAATGCGCGAAGAAGAATTCGATCTGCCTTGTATTCCTGACCGCGGACAAAAAGTGGGGCAAGCCGGATCTGGAGAACGAGTTCATCTATAAGGCCTTCAACCAGGCTTTCCATACCGTCAGCGTGATCAATTTCGACCAGAAATACGCCATAGGCTACGGCGACAGCGCTTCTTTCCTCGCAAAGTATCTCGCGTACAATTCCCTCCTGTTCGGCGGCGCGGTGCTGTTCGGACCGGAGGACCTTCCGAAGTCCGCGGCCGGAAAAGCAAAGGACACACACCGGATCCCCGTGTGGATCGTCAACGAGAAGGGAAAGGAAACGCCCGTCCTGACAGAGTATTTTAAAAAGAGAAATCTCTGCATCGACGAGCACCTGCGAAACGACTGGGCGAAGGTCTATAATGAGCGGATGCTGCCCGCGGACGAATCGGAACTCACGCAGGCCGCGAGCCGCGTCTGGGTCAGTGAAGCGAAAAATGCGGCGGAACTTTATAAAAACGCAGCCTGGACCGGCCGCGCATACATGGACTTTTTGATTAAGCGCTACCATCATGACCATCTCAGCGTGACGCAGCTCAAGGTGAACTTTACGCTCGATGAGATCGGCATGAAAGTCTATAAAAAACGCATGCCGCATGCTTCTTTTTCGGAGCCGCAGGAGCGGGTCTGGTCGGTCTATGCGCCTTCGGATTACGACAAAAACAAAGCCTATCCGGTCGTTGTGGTGACGCATGGCTTTGAGTGCACACACGACCTGATGGTGAAGAATACGGATTTCTGGAAAATCGCGGAACAGCGGAAATTCATCGCAGTGTTCACGCAGGGCCTTCCGACGGAGGGAACGAATTACGGCCTCCCGCGGTGGCGTTCGAGCGCCTTCCCGATCAAGGGCTTCCCGATGCGAAGAAAGCCGGATTCCCAGGAAGAATTCCAGTCCGAGATCACTTACTTCCGCACCGTGATCGAGGATGTGAAGAAGCGCTACAGCGTCGATCCGGCCCGTATCTACTGCACCGGACATTCGAACGGCTCCGCGATGACCTACGGCCTTTCGATGGAGATGGGCGACGTGTTCGCGGCCTCCGCGCAGATCGGCTTTGCCTGCTGGCAGTTCGATTCAATTGACGAGATGCCGAAAGATCATTACCGCATGCCGGCGCTGAATGTTTCCGCCGAGCACGATCCCTGGAAGGATCCTTTCGACAAAACGCAGCCCCTGTACTGGGAGCTTCTGTGGCGCAAGGTCGAAAACGGCGTGGATCCGGACGAGGAGCCCTTCATTCTGGACAACGGAGCCGCAATCACCTATGTCTGGAACAACAAAGAAGGGATTCCGGTCGTGAAATTCGCGATGTACAAGGATTCCAACCATTCCTTCCACAGCGGCATCGCTTGGTATGTCTGGGACAGCTTCCTCTGCAATTACAGCAAGGGTGAGGACGGTACCCGGTATTACGGGGGACGCCCGATCCGCTGAATACCCTGCGGCATCTGATTACTGAGCCGCCATCACGAAACCCGTCATAAAATTCATACATGCGGCTGGGGAAGATGAGACAGTTACTGCCTCTTCCCCAGCCTGTTTGTATTATACAGGTTCGCCAGGCCCCCGTGAGAGGTTTCCCGGTACTTTTCATTCAGATCCCGGCCGGTGCGGTACATGGTCGCGATCACGTTGTCGAAAGAGATCTTCCTCGTCTCATAAAGGAAGCGGGAGAGATTGACGGAGCTGATTGCACGCATCGCGGCGACCGCGTTCCGCTCGATGCAGGGAATCTGCACGAGACCGCCCACGGGGTCGCAGGTAAGCCCGAGGTTGTGCTCCATGGCGATTTCCGCGGCGTATTCGATCTGGTCGATGTTCAGCCGATAGAGGGATGCCAGCGCCGCAGCAGTCATCGAGCAGGCGCTTCCGATCTCGGCCTGGCAGCCGCATTCCGCGCCGGAAATGCTGGCGTTTTCGCGGATGATATTTCCGACTAGCCCGGCGACCGCAAGGGCATCCAGGATTTCTTCCTCCGGGAATCCGCGGTCGTGCTCCATATAATTGAGAACTGCAGGCAGCACGCCGCAGCTTCCGCAGGTCGGCGCCGTGACAACGATATGCTCGTCCGCATTCTCCTCGCTGACCGCATAGGCGTAGGCGGCGATCACTCGGTTCATCGTGACTTCCGCGGCTTCATTGTAGCAGCGCTTTTCGAGAAGAAGCTTTGCTTTTCTTGTGATGCCGAGCCCTCCGGGGAGGATTCCTTCCGTATTCAGCCCGCGCTGTACTGCATCCTTCATCGCTTCCCAGACAACTGCGAGGAAATCATAAAGCGAATCGCCTTCCCGAAGCCTTATCAGTCCGGGGAGGTTCAGGCCGAGACTGCGGCAGGAGTCCATGATTTCGGAAAAACAGGTTTCCGGATACACATGGGTATCCTCTTCGGACGGCTCGTTTTCGACCTGGATCGAACCGCCGCCGATACTGAAAATCCGTGCCCGCCCGATCTCCTGACCGTCTTTTTCCGCGATGAAAAGCATGGTGTTCGGATGGGGAAGATCGTGCTCCTTCCGGTCAAAGATGATTTCGGCGTCCGGGATCGCGTTTCTTATGGCTTTCCCGGTGCTGTGTCCCTCTCCGGTAAAGGCGAGCGAGCCGTAAAGCGTAACGATGAAGCGGCTGGCTTTTGGGTAACGCGCGCGGAATAATGCGGCGGCGCGATAGGGACCGACGGTATGTGAACTCGAAGGACCGTTACCGATCCGGTATACACTTCGGATACTCTTCATGGAGAACTCCTGCGGTACAGAATTTAAAGATATCATGGCCAAAAACCCCGGCCGCAGCTAACGTGTCTTCGGGTGAGCGAAAGGCTTAATGACCGGCCCGGATATCTTCTTCTGACCTATACGTCATGGATTTTATATCTTTACATTAGCACAGAGAATGCACATTATCAAGGAAAACATGCTGACGTCCTGCTAAAAACGCGGCAGCCGGCGCGGCTGATCCGTAACTGCAAGTTCAAATTATCGTAATAAAACTGTAATATTTGTGCAATGTCGCTTGCGGTCCGCTTGCGGATATGCTATAATACAACAGCCTCTATCGATGCGAAGTTTTTTCCGGGGAGATGTGTTCTATGCCTGCAATGAGAATGGGCGGTCAGAAACCGCCGTCCGATCCCAATAAGCCTCAGCCGCTGTTCAGTTCGCTGCACAGCCTCTTTCAAAAGGCACAGGATGGAACCTATAAGGAAATCCTGGACGACTGGCGCTGGATTTTCACCTACAGCAAGCGGTACAAAGGCGCCATTGTATTCTATACCCTTCTGGGGCTCCTCAGCACCACGCTCGCGATGGCGGCGAGCGTCGCAAGCAAGTATGTCATCGACATCATCACCGGCCACAGGGTGGACAAGCTGTGGCTGCTGATCGGGATCACGGTCGGAAGCGCCGTGTTCAGCCTGGTGTTCTCCAGCGTCATCAGCCGCCTGTCCGCAAAGCTCTCCATCAGCATCAACAACGATATCCAGGCCGACATTTTCGACCAGATCATCGATGTGGACTGGAAGGCCATCAACGGCTACAGCAGCGGCGATATCCTGAACCGCTTCAACAGCGATGTAAACACCGTGGCTTCAAACGCCATCAGCTGGCTTCCGTCCATCATCATCGCCGTATACAATTTTGTGCTCACTTTTGTGGTGATCTGGCATTACAATAAAGTCATGTCCCTCCTGGCTTTCGCAACTGCGCCCGTGATGCTTCTCATGAGCAAGTTCCTGATCCGCAAGCAGCGTGAACACGCGAGGCGGGTGAAGGAGATCGGAAGCAGCATGACTGCCTTCGAGGTGGAGACTTTCTACAACTTCGATACGATCAAGTCCTTCGGCATCACCAAGCAGTACGGGAGGAAGCTCCGGGACTGGCAGAAGCGCTTCCGCGAAACGAGCCTCCTTTACAACCTGTTTACCATCAAGACACACGTTTTTATGTCCGTCCTCGGACTCATCGTCCAGTATTCGGCCTTTGGCTACTGCCTGTTTCTCCTGTGGACCAAGGAAATTACCTACGGAACCATGACGCTGTTTTTAGAGCAGCGGAGCCGCCTCGCGAACGCCTTCCAGAACGTGGTGGGAATCGTGCCCACCTTCCTCACAAGCTCCGTTTCCGCCCATCGTATCCGGGAACTGATCGACCTCCCGCGCGAGCTCCACATTCCGGAGAGCCGGGAACTTACGGAACTAATGGACGGCGGCTTTGAGGTGCGCATGACCGGCGTCAGCTTTGCCTATCTTGAGGACAAAAAGGTGCTGACAGACTCCTGCTTCAAAGCCTCGCCCGGGGAAATCGTGGCGCTTGTCGGCCCTTCCGGCGAAGGTAAGACCACGATGCTCCGTCTGATGCTCGGACTGATCCATCCGGAAACCGGACGGACCTTCCTCCGTGCTTCGAACGGCAGGGAAGTGGAGATGAACGCGGACAGCCGCTTCCTTTTCTCCTACGTTCCCCAGGGCAACACCATCCTCTCCGGAACTGTGGCGGAGAACCTGCGCATGGCGAAAGAGGACGCGACGGACGAAGAGATCGAAGAAGCCCTGAAGATCGCCTGCGCCTGGGATTTCATCTCGAAAATGCCGGATTCCTTCAATTCGAAGATCGGCGAACGCGGCCGCGGCTTCTCCGAGGGCCAGGCCCAGAGAATCGCGATCGCGCGGGCAGTCCTTCGGGACGCGCCGATCCTCCTTCTCGACGAGGCTACATCCGCTTTGGACGTCACGACCGAGCGCCAGGTGCTTAGAAACATCATCCGCCAGCGCCCCAACAAAACCTGCATCGTCACCACGCACCGCCCGACGGTGCTGAACATGTGCCAGCGGGTTTACCGGGTGATGGAAAACAAGGTGACGGAGCTTTCGCAGGAAGATGCGGGGAAAATGGCGGAGGATTTCTGAGCCTCTGATCCCGGACCAGACAGGACAACTGCTGTTAATATAATGCTTTGCCGTTGAGGCCAATTCTGAAACAAGGCGGCGTACACTGCTTCCGGAGAAATACTCATGTTTCACTCATAGCAGACAAAGCTTTACATATCATGCCATCGGGCAGGAGGCACAAAATATCACATAAATATCACTTTGATTTTTTGGTGACATCACAAAAAACGCTTCATGGATATTGACAAACAGACGATCATATTGTAGACTATAGTAGAATATCTATGTTGGATATTTATCATCGCGGAGTGGGCCATTCTGCGATTATATCTGTTTACTGCGGCATAGAGACGAATTCGAACCTCGTTCTGTGTGCCACAATAATTCATAAGGCCGACCGCGGTTATACAGACATCGTTGTTTCTTAACCGCATGGCCTCGGAAATTGCAGTGTTTTGTAAATGAATTACATTATCTGTGCTGATACAGCACAGGGAGGAGGGCACATTGTTTAAATCAACCAGGAAATTGACAGCGCTTCTCCTGTCTCTCATCATGATTCTTTCCCTGGCAGTCACAGCCTTCGGAGATAATCTTGGAACTGAGAGCCAGCCTGCGGAAGCGGATACGGAGACCGTCGTGGAAACGCTCGCGGAAGCTCCTGCGGAAAACCCCGAGGGAGACACAACCGCAGCAGAAGTTCCGACGGAAGATCCCGAGGAAGGAACAACCGTAACGGAAGCCACTGTGGCAGACCCCGAAGGAGACACAACCGCGGCGGAAGTCCCGGCGGAAGATCCTGAGGAAGGAACAACCGTAACGGAAGCTCCTGCGGAGAATCCCGAAGAAGATACAACCGCAGCGGAAGTTCCCGCAGAGAATCCCGAGGAAGATACAACCGCAGCGGAAATCCCCGCGGAGATCCCAGAGGAAGATACAACCGCGGCGGAAGAACCCGCAGCAGAAACCGAGCCTGTTACCGAGCCTGAAACTGAGCCTGTGATCGTGAACGCGATCTCGGTCCAGCCTCAGGATGTTGCTGTATACGCATATGATACAGCTGCATTCACTGTAGGCACCACCGGTCAGGTT
>CACYBV010000071.1 GCA_902772745.1 uncultured Eubacteriales bacterium | reverse complement strand
GCCTGTCCGTCGTAGGCGTAGGCCACAGAATTGGACTGGGTATATTTCAGGGTGAGGAGGGCTATGATCAGGTCACGCTTTGCTTCCGGAGGGATTTCCTTATTCTGCGTCACGACGTTTGAAAGCAGTTCCTCATTGATGCGGAAGTTGTTCCTGCCCTGTTCAAACGTGATTCCGAAAACCTGCTTCTTCTCCTGCACTTCCGGTACATAGTCGGGATCGATCTCAACTACATTATAGGATCCGTTCCGTTTTTTCTTCAGGATTTCCAGCGCTTTTTCGGAGTAACCTGGCGCGATCACGCCGTCACTTACTTCCCGGCGGATCAGCTTCGCCGTTGTTGCGTCACAGGGCTCGGAAAGGGCGATCCAGTCGCCGAAAGAACTGAGGCGGTCGGTTCCTCTTGCTCTCGCATAGGCACAGGCCAGGGGCGAATCATCGAGACCTTTCACATCGTCTACAAAACAGGCGCGCTTCAGGTCCTCTGAGAGCGGCAGGCCGACAGCTGCGGAAGTCGGGCTGACATGCTTGAAGGATGCCGCGGCCGGAAGGCCGAGTTCATTTTTAATCTCCCGGACCAGCTGCCATGAATTGAAGGCATCAAGGAAATTGATGTAGCCAGGCCGTCCGGAAAGGACTCTGATCGGAAGCTCCGACCCGTTTTCCATATAGATTTTCGCGGGTTTCTGGTTGGGATTGCAGCCGTATTTCAGTTCGAATTCTTTCATGATTCGGTTCCTTTCTTGATTCAGTCAGATATCTGTCTGTGAATAAACACCAATCAGCCATGCAAAAACGGCGCAGTGGCTGTTTGGTCTCATTGCTTATTCATATTTATTAATCAGGCGGTCGGTAAATTCGCCGCTTACAGGATCGGTGTAGCGCACATACAGGGAAATTTTGTTGTCTTCGTTGAGGTTTTCCCAGAGATCATCAGTGAATTCATCGATATCCTCGGGAATCTCCACACGCTCCGGCTCGCCCTGGAATGTAGGGATCGGATTGCCGTCGCAGACATAAGTGTGGATAAAGTGTCCGAGGCCGGCTTTCCCGGGATAAGAAAAGGTATAGCGCGCACAGTCCGAGCCTTCGGCATCGATGCTCTTGAGGATACTCAGTTCGTAGCTGAAATCCGGTTTTCCGAGGTACATAGCCGCACTGATTCTCGGAGTGAAATTCGGACCGTCCGGTTCGAAACAGCGGGATTCCAGTGCATCCTTGAAGCTCTTTCCCGCCGCAAATCCATCGACAACGGTATCGGTCTGGTCACCGTTTGTGAAGACCAGGTTTTCCCCATACTTTCTGAGAGCCGCATAGATAATCAGGCTCGGGTCCTGAACCTTCGAATCGTCGTAAGGCCGCGTGAACAGCTCCTTGTCCTCTGTGAGCTCAAACACACGGTTCCGGCTGTTTGCGGAACGCCCCATGATGAAATAGGCCGATGCCGCTTTGCCGGAAGGCGTCTTTCCGGCGACGATTCCGCGCCCGACATAGGCATTTCCGTGAATCAGTCCGCCGATTTTATCGACTCTGTAAATGTTCATTCCTCTTCTCCTATCTGATAGTATTCGTTATACAGCTTCTTTGCGACCATCTCAACAGCCTGCGGCAGAAGCACCCACTCGGCTTCCTCCATCACCCGGCGCTGCAGGGTTTCCGGGGTATCGCCCTCTTGTACCCCGACAGCTTTCTGCAGGATGATTTTTCCGCCGTCCGGGATTTCATTGACAAAGTGCACCGTCGCCCCGGTCAGCTTCACACCGCGTTCAAGCGCGGCTTCATGAACCTTCAGTCCGTAAAAGCCTTTTCCGCAGAAGCTCGGGATCAGCGAAGGATGCACATTGATGATGCGTTCCGGGAAACGGGCGACAAAATCTTTACTCAGAATATTCAGGAAACCCGCAAGAACGATCAGATCAATGTCGTAAACCTGAAGGAGGTCGAGAATCCGTTTCTCAAAGGCTTTCTGGGATCCGAGCTCCTTTTTGACGACCACCGCCGTATTCGCGCCGGCCTTTTTCGCGCGCTCAAGCGCGTAGGCATCGCGCACATTGGAAATCACGAGTGCGATGTCCGCGTGCGGCAGCCGTCCGGAGGCTTCGGCATCGAGAAGCGCCTGAAGATTGGTTCCGCCGCCTGAAACCAAGACCGCAACATTGGCTTTGCTGTCCATATCTGTCCTTCCTTTCCATATCATCCGTCAGAATTCTCTGGCGTTCTTCCAAAAAGCTGCTTACAGAGCTTTCACGATCATCCGGTACAATTCCGTGCGAGCCCACCAAAGAACGGTAAGGCACAGCGCAAAAGGTTTTTCAGATCAGGGTAATCTTCTCTTCCTGCCTGCGGATCTCACCGATCACATAGGCGTCTTCTCCGTTCTCTTTAAGGATCGTGACTGCCTTTTCCGAATAACCCGCCGGAACGATCACACTCATGCCGACGCCCATGTTGTAGGTATTGAACATGTCGCGTTCCGAAATGTTTCCGGCCTTCCGGATCAGTCTGAAGATCGGAAGGACGCGCACCGAAGCCTTATTGATTACGGCGCCGAGGCCTTCCGGGATGCTTCTCGGAATGTTCTCATAGAAGCCGCCGCCTGTAATATGCGAAATACCGCGGACCGGAACTTCCGAAAGGAGTGCAAGCACAGGCTTCACATAGATCTTCGTCGGAGTCAGCAGAGTTTCGCCAAGCGACATTCCGGAAAGCTCCTCTATCGGAGCCTTAAGATCGCAGTTTTCCACATCAAAGACCTTCCGCACAAGGGAGAAACCGTTTGAGTGTACGCCGGAACTGCTGAGCGCAATCACGACATCGCCTTCCTGCATCTTCGAATTATCGATAATCTTTGCCTTGTCGACGATGCCCGTCGAGTAACCTGCCAGGTCGTATTCGTCTTCCGGATAGAAGCCGGGCATTTCCGCGGTTTCGCCGCCGATCAGGGCACATCCGGCCTGCACACAGCCTTCCGCGACGCCCTTCACGATGTCCGCTATTTTCTCGGGATAATTTTTTCCGCAGGCGATGTAGTCGAGGAAGAACAGCGGCTTTGCACCGCAGCAGATGATGTCGTTCACGCACATCGCGACACAGTCGATGCCGACCGTGTCATGTTTATTCATCAGAAAAGCGATCCGAAGCTTTGTCCCGACACCGTCGGTTCCCGATACCAGGACGGGCTTTTCGATTCCCGTAAGGTCCGGCTCAAAGAGTCCGCCGAAACCGCCCAGACCCCCGATCGCACCCGGGATCATTGTGCGTCCGATGTGCTGTTTCATCAGTTCCACGCTTCTGTATCCGGCTGTGATATCGACGCCGGCTGCCGCGTAAGCTTCTGATTTCGATAGAGTATTCATTTTTTATTCCTTTCCTGACCAGCAGTAAGTGCAGAGCTCGCATTCCGGGAGTCCGATCGCTTCCACGACACCGTCGAGCGTCTGGAACTCCAGAGAAGCAAAATGCAGTTTTTCGCAGATGGTTTCCCGAAGTTTCCTGCCGCGTTCCGTCCTTCCGTCCGCGTATTCCTCAATGTGCTGGAGTCCTTCCTCTCCTTCGAGTTCCCTGATGATCCGCCGGGAAAGCAGTTCGTTGTCGGAAGTGGAGCGTGAAAAATTGAGGAATTTGCAGGCGTACATAATCGGCGGACAGGCCGAACGCATATGCACTTCCTTTGCGCCGTTTGCGTACAGGAAGTCGACGGTTTCCTTCAGCTGCGTGCCGCGGACAATCGAATCATCCACAAACAGAAGCTTTTTCCCTTTGATCAGATCCGGTACCGGGATCTGTTTCATATGTGCGACCCGGTTCCTCTCGGACTGGTTCACCGGCATAAAGGAGCGTGCCCAGGTTGGGGTGTATTTGATGAATGCCCGGGCAAATGGAATCCGGGATTCGTTTGCATAGCCGATTGCATGCGGAGTACCGGAATCCGGAACGCCGCCGACATAGTCGATATCCTGTTCGGTCATGTTTTCCCTGTCATGTTCCGCCATGGTCCGGCCGTTGCGGTAGCGCATCACTTCCACATTCTGACCTTCATATGTAGAAGTCGGATAACCGTAATAAGACCAGAGGAAAGAACAGATCCGTTTCTTTTGGAGCGCTTCCCTGAGAATGAACATCTCTTCCGGATGGAGCTCCACGATTTCACCGGGCCCCAGTTCGTATACCGGCTCAAAGTCCAGCTTCTGCAGTGCAAAGGACTCAAAGGAAACGCCGTAGCCGTCGGGGCTTTTCCCGATCAGCACGGGAAGCCGTCCGTCACGGTCACGGGCGGCGATCAGGGTTCCGTCTTCCTTAAGGATCAGGATGGAGGCCGTTCCTTCAATCCTGGTCTGTGCGTGACGGATGCCGTCTGCGAAATTGTCTTTCTCGCCGATCAGTGCCGCTGTCAGCATCACGGAATTTACGGCGCCGGCAGTCATTGCATCGAAACTTGCCCCGCTTCTGAGCATTTCGGAAATCAGTTCGGCCGCATTGTTTATTACACCGACAACACAGATTGCATAAGTCCCGAGCTTCGATGTGATCAGAAGCGGCTGCGGATCGAAATCGCTGATGCATCCGATTGCCGCATTTCCGGAGAGTTCCTCGAAAATCCGCTCGAATTTCGTCCGGAAAGGAGAATTTTCAATCGAATGAATCTTGCGCTGCATGCCGGTCCTGCGGTTCGTCGACGCCATTCCGCCGCGTCTTGTTCCGAGGTGCGAATGATAATCCGTCCCGTAGAAGACTTCCGCAATGCAGTCTTTTCTTGATGTCATGCCGAAGAATCCGCCCATAATCAGTCCTCCAGACGGCTCATGATACCGGCATCTTTCTCAAGAACAGCTGCGGCGTCCCGTTCGCGCTTCGCCTGAAGTTTCTCTGCGAGCGCCTCATCGGACACGGCAAGAATTTCCAGCGCCAATAAAGCGGCATTCGCGCCTCCGTCTACAGCAACCGTCGCCACCGGAATACCGGAAGGCATCATGACCGTAGAAAGCAGGGCGTCCATGCCGCTGAAAGTATTGGATTTACAGGGGATTCCGATCACCGGAAGCGTAGTATTCGCCGCGATTGCGCCTGCAAGGTGCGCAGCCATACCGGCAGCGGCCAAAAGAACGCCGAAACCGTTCTCTCTCGCACTGCGGGAGAAGTTCCTTGCTTCTTCCGGCGTCCGGTGCGCAGAAAAGACATGCACTTCAAAGGGCACATCGAAACTTTTCAGCACATCCACAGCTTTTCTGATGACGGGAAGATCCGAGTCGGACCCCATGACAATTCCGATTTTTTTCATATTTTCCTCCGTGGTATAAAACGTCGATGCGAAAATACAACATCTATATCACTGCCTGTCATCAGAATACAAGATCCTGATGTTATTATATATAATACCATTTCGGAACAAGTACGGTCAAGGAGCTTTTTCAAGTTCTCTCTTGTGTCTCAGGAATCAGCGGAATTCGGGAAATCATTGTGCAAAACTG
>CACYBV010000070.1 GCA_902772745.1 uncultured Eubacteriales bacterium | reverse complement strand
TGAATGGTTTCAGGAGAAATTGCTGTTTGAGAAAAATGATACGGTGCTGTTTCTTGGAGATTCCATTTCTGATTATAGGTGTGCAAGGATTCCTCCAGTCTGTAATGGCTGTGCCTGCAGTTGTTTCAGGAGAGGGAGTGTATTTCATCCTTCACGAAGGAGATCCTGACAACTGCTCAAAGATGATACAACAGGGAACGAAACTGACGCTGGAAAGCACCCAAATGAAGCTGTTTATAGGACTCAGCAGTCATTTTGAATCGCTTCGGCAGCTTTATTCAGCACGAAAGGAGGCCGATCTCGCAGCGGACTATGCCCGGTATTCCGGCAGAGATAATCTTGTGGTCCGTTTTGAAACGGTATTCGGGAAGAATGATCAGACTGATTACCGTAAAATCGAGAAGGCATTCCGAGTTCTTTCGAAACAGATATTCACTAATGATTTTGAAGCTGCCCGGGAAGGAACAGAACGTCTTTACGCGGAATATCTTTCTGACCTGTCAACCGATATCCATATCAGCCGTGCGTACTTTTTGTCACTTGGTTCTATGCTGGAAGGAAAATACAGCGATTACGGCCTGGCACGCGGGGAACCCGGACTTCGCAGACAGAATGTGAAGGAACTCTATGAGACCTGTCTTTCCATGCTGGGACAACTGATTCAAAGGAGGGATGAAGGAAAAAACAGCCGAAAGAATTTCGACACAATTTGTGAATTCATCAATAAACATTACAGTGATACCGAGATCAGCGCATCGGTAATCTGTCAGCAGACGGGCTTATCCTACGGAACGATTTCTGCATTGTTTATGCGATATTACGGCGGAACAGTGATGGACTACCTGAACGAGGTGCGTATCATGAAAGCCAAAGAACTTCTGGCAGACGGAAAATCGGTATCGGAAGCAGCAGCGGAGCTCGGCTATTATGAACCACGTGCCTTCATCAGAGTGTTTAAAAAGCTGGAAGGGGTTACGCCCGGAAAATACAAGACTGAGACGGGAAAACTGAAATGAAGCAGAAAAGAAAGGCTGACTGTTATGACCATAAAGAAAGTGATCGATAAAAAAGAAGTATTCATGATCCCTGAGAATGCTTTTTCTCTTCCGACAAGGGGAGCTGTCATCGATTCCCGGGAAACTGCGGAAAAGCCGGGAGGAAGATATCTGAAGGTGCTTGGCAGAATCCGTCCCGTGGATCCTGAAGCGCCGGATATCTGCTTCCAGGTCAATCTGCCGGAGGAATGGAACCGCCGACTTCTGCACTTCGGAGGGGGCGGGTTTGACGGGTTCCTGGTCACAGGTGAGGATAAAGCACCGTGGCAGAACGAGGGGGAACTTCCGCCGGTTTTACAGGGCTATATTACCTGCGGCAGCGACAGCGGTCATTCGGCTTCGGCACCGTGGGACGGAAGCTTTGCCCTGAATGACGAGGCCCTTAGGAACTTTGCGCATGAGCATATCAAGAAAGTGCTGGATGCGGCCGTATTTCTTGTCGGAGAGTATTACGGAGAAAAACCTGAAAAATGTTTCTTTGCCGGCAGTTCCAACGGAGGAAGGGCGGCACTGAAGGCGGTCATTCATTATCCGGAAGCCTATGACGGTGTGATTTCTATGTTCCCGGTGCTGAACTGGGTCGAAAAGGCTGTCAAGGATGCTGCAAACGCGACGTATCTGGAGAATACACAGTGGAAGGGCAGTATTGATGCAGATTCCTACAAATATGTGACGGAGACAATTCTCTCGCTTCTGGGGGATGAGAACGGCTTTATTACCGGTACCTTTGATTCTTCAAAGGCTGAACTGGTGAAAGACGCCCTTCGCAAATTCCTGAGCACTGAGCAGATGGAAGCACTCGAGCAGTTCGCCTGCAAAATGCAGTTCCCCTATCCTCTATTCGGTGATGTTACAGAAGTGCCCGGTTATGCGGTTTTCTACGGAGAGCCGCTTGTGGAGTCTTTTGTTACGCATTTCGGGACAGCAGAAAAAAGAAACGGCGTAATGGCCCAGTTCGGCGATGCGACGGTACGGTATCAGATTATGCAGGATCCTTCATTCGACCCGCGGACATTGGACCTGCGGAAGCATCGCGAAAGAATCCAGGCTGCTTCCCGGCTTCTGGATGCGACAGAGGCGGATATCCGGCCATTTGTGAAAAACGGCGGAAAGCTGATGCTGCTGCACGGGATGATGGATCAGGTGGTAACGCCCTATGGGACCGTTGATTATTACAGAAGGGCAGCTGAAAAGCTTGGTGAAGCCGAAACAGAGGATGCGCTCAGACTGTATCTCGTGCCCAATTACGGCCATGGGATAGGAGAGCATTATAATATGACGGCGGACCTCCTCGGAGTTCTCGAGGACTGGGTTTTAAAAGATATCCGACCGGAGGAAATTCATTCCAGTGACCGTTTTCCAAAGGAAAACGGCGGTAGCTATGGTCTAAAGCCGTACAGGGTACAAGTGGAGACGGCGGAAACTTTATAGCTTTTGTTGGACAGGCGGTGTTATGATAGGCGCATAAGAACATTTCGACGATTGAAATGAGATGTCAGTGTTAGTTAGGGTGGCTTTTTATCAGCACGGTTCCCAATCATCTTCAGCAAATAAATCTGCATTGGAAGCGGTGATCTCTGCGACGTCAGCGAGTGGGATTACCGCTTCTTTGATTCGGGACGGATAGTCCCGGTTGAGCGCCAGGCGAGTTTCTCAGGCAGAGAAATGAGCGGCGCGAAATAAAAACCACCCGCTATGCG
>CACYBV010000069.1 GCA_902772745.1 uncultured Eubacteriales bacterium | reverse complement strand
TCTATCGTATAGCTCCCGCTCAGGGTTACTTCAACCGTTTCCGGACGGATGCCGTCCTGGTTGTCGGCATCGTCCCATTCCTTCGTGACTTTAATGTCAGTAAACTCAGGCGTGTGCGTATTCGTGATGATGAAGGAATACGGGTCTTCTTCCCCCTCTTCTGTCTGTCTGTTTTCTGTTGCAAAGCTGTAGGTTCCTGCGCCGTCGGTTCCCGTGATCACATCGGTCACAGTCTCTTCGACCGTGTACACGATCTCAATGCCTTCGGGCGAATACTTGGGCAGGTTCTCCCAGCTGCAGGTCCAGTCTTCGTCAGCGCCGAAGGTCTGCACCGCCGAAACGTCTTTCGGAAGCTTTGCGGATTTCTCTTCGCCGTCCAGCGTATAAGAGCCGCTGAGCGTCACTTCAACCGTTTCCGGACGGATGCCGTCCTGATCATCCGCATCATCCCAGACCTTTTCCACGCTGATCGAAAGATCATGCTGCTGTGTATTGGTAAATGTCGGTACTTCCCCGTTCTCGTAGGTCACTTCCGCGCCCATGGTTCCATCGCCGTTATCGACGACATAAACATCAACGCGCTCGCGGTGTTCATCATAAATGATATCGTCCGGCTCCCCGGGGATCACTTCTTCGATGTAGTAAACGAAACGCGATCTGGCGTCTTCCGCAGTGAAATAAAGTGTCGAGAAACTCACATTGCCGTCAGTATCCGCGTACACGGTTTCCAGTTCTACGCCCGCACCTGTGATCAGGCGGAATTCAAACTGGTTTTCTTCGATCGTTCCGTCGACAAAAGTCTTCTTTGCAGTCAGCGCCGCGCCGCCTTTTGTCGTGGAGACCGTATAGGCATTCGTAATTGAAGCCGAAGCGGTTTCACCTGCCAGAATCGTTCCGCTGGTGTTTTCCTCTTCTGCAATCTCAAAGCCCGCCGCGGGTACTTCTTCGACCGAATACGTGCTCTTATGCGGCAGACCCTTTACAGTAAAGCTCTGGCTGCCCTTGATCTGTACTGTCCCGCCGCTTGCAATTTCACCTGTTGTTCCGTCGGAAAGCGTTACCGGGTAAGTTTCCTGCAGTTCGTTTCCATGAGTATCATAGAAATGCAGAACAAATGAGAATACCGTTTTTTCAGAAACCGGCGTCGCGTTAATCAGCGCCTTGGAAACTGTCAGGTCTCCGCCGTTCATCCGGTTCACGAAATGCGCGGACGACTCGTCATAGAAAACTTCTGCCGCCAGGCGGCCGTCGCCAAGATCGGTCACAAGAACCGTGACTTTTTCTTCATGCGAATCATAATTGACCGCGCTGTCGCTGCCGGAGATCTCTCTGATCGTATAATGATAAATTCCCTGCGCAGCATAGTCCAGATCGTCGAAACGCACCGGAGCCGTACCGTACCACGGATTGGACACGGTTTCTTCGCCATCACCGGCGATTTCTTCCGCTTCATCGAGCGCTGAGTTCGTCTTGGACTGAAGCACTGTGCCGCTCTCATCCAGGAGCTGGAAAGTAAACTGTCCCGCACTGATTGTCTCGCCGGAAAGGGCCTTGTGCGCCGTAATGCCGGCACTTCCCTCCGCCGAATAAACATTGGTTGCTGTTACACTGATCCGTTCCGCTGAGAGAACGGTTCCGGTCGCGTTTTCGATTCCGGAAAGCGTCCAGCCCGCCGGGATGTCAACTTCAGTGATAGTATACTTCGTTCCTGCAGGCAGAGCCGGGAAGACAATCGTCTCGTTCGCCCTGCAGGTAACGGTGTACTCTCCGTTCGTCGGTTCGGCACTGCTCGTGTCGTCCATGCTGTACCACTGGGCGTACAGCGTCACGGTCTCACCGTTTCCGGCGATGGAGTTGACGCTCTGGCCGTCGCCGTATCCGATGCCGCTGCCGTCCGATGCGGTATTCCAGCCGATAAAGATGGAATTTTCCTTCTCAAAACGGTTTACCGGAAGTTTGGAAGAGACACCGCCTGTCAGGAGCACATCGTTCATGCTGCCTGAGTCTGCGCCGTTTCCGTCAAAATGCAGCGTATAATGCGTACGGTCATAGTAATAACGGACCGTAACGCCGCCCCGGACTACAGTCACCCCTGTTCCGTCGTCCTGCGTGGCCGCGGTTGTGTTTGAACCCGAAAGGACCTTGAACTCTGTCGGTACAACAAAGCCCTTATAATCCTTTTTCTCCGGTGTGACCGTATCGCCGATATTGAATGCCCCCAGATAATCCGTATTGGCGAGGGTATAGGTCTTGTTGACGGCATCAGGCGCATCGGAAGCATTCTGCTGATAGTGTTCGACAGTTACTTTGGCGCGTGCGGCAGGATCAAGGAACTGGGCATAGAGCCTCAGCGTTGCACCTGCCTCAACACCAAAGTCTGCTCCGGATACTGTACCGGAGAACCGTTCTCCCGTTCCGTCCCGATTGGTTGTCCAGTACAGGAATTCATAGTTGTTCGGATGCGACGGAACCGGCATCGTGACCGTATCTTCAGGTCCGTTTACGCGCTGCCACGAAACACCTGAAAATCCGCCGTTGGCATTGTAGTTCAGGAGGAAGCTGTCCTCGCTCATCCAGATCGCATAAAGTGTAATGGTCTGGCCGCTCAGAGCCACTCCGGTAAATTCTGCCTCATCGCCGTAATCCGGAAGAATCGCATTCGGATCCATCGACCATCCGGCAAAGTTCAGGTCGCTTTCAAATTCGCACGGAGGAAGCGTTACGGTATCGCTGAGATTTGCGGTAATCGTTTCCATATTTCCGGTAGCGCCGTTCGGTTTGAATTCAATGTAGAAGTTGGGGTTGTAGCCGACTCTGACCCAT
>CACYBV010000068.1 GCA_902772745.1 uncultured Eubacteriales bacterium | reverse complement strand
TAATCGTCAGCATCGCCATCAGATCCCCGTAGATACGGCCTGCTTTGCCGCGGCACAGCTCCGCCATGTCGGGGTTCTTTTTCTGCGGCATGATGGAAGACCCGGTGGTGTATTCGTCGGAAAGCTCGATGAATTTGAATTCCCAGCTTGCCCAGAGAATCACCTCCTCCGAGAAGCGTGAAAGGTGCATCGCGGTAATCGAGAGGTCCGACAGAAGTTCCAGGATAAAGTCCCGGTCCGAAACGCCGTCGATGGAATTGCGGCAGGGGCCGGAGAAGCCGAGGAGATCCGCTTCGTAGAAGCGGTCGGTGTCATAGGTGGTGCCTGCAAACGCACAGGAGCCGATCGGGGAAATATTCATCCGTGCAGCACAGTCCGAAAGCCGGTCGATATCCCGGAGGAACATCATCGCATAGGCCATCAGCGCATGGCCGAAGGTGATCGGCTGCGCGCGCTGCAGATGTGTATAACCGGGCATAATGGTATCCGCGTACTCTTCCGCCCGGCTGCACAGAACGTCAATCAGGCCTGAAAGAAGCGTTTTCAGTTCCGCGATTTCATCGCGGAGGTACAGCCGCACATCCAAAGCGACCTGGTCATTCCTGGAACGCGCCGTATGAAGCTTCTTTCCCGGCTCTCCGATGCGCTCCGTCAGCACCTGCTCCACGAACATGTGGATGTCCTCGGCGCTCATATCGATCGTAAGGGCGCCGGAT
The DNA here is from genome assembly GCA_902772745.1 of uncultured Eubacteriales bacterium. Taxonomy (GTDB): domain Bacteria; phylum Bacillota; class Clostridia; order Lachnospirales; family Lachnospiraceae; genus UBA1267. The sequence continues at coordinate 10,730 of CACYBV010000068.1, read as the reverse complement.
TCGAGATCCTTAAGAATTTCCCCGAGGCCTTCGATGATCGCATCCGCGTCCTCTGCATCGATAATTCCCTGCTTTTTCAGCATTTTCGCATGCGCGATGCTGCCCCGGATATCCTGCCGGAACATGCGGCAGTCCACGCCGATCGAAGAATTCAGTTCGTCCGCGTAATTATCGGTAATTCCGGCAGTGCGTCCCGCCCACATCTTGGCCATGGTTCTCTCCTTCTCTGTCATCCCGGATGAACGAAGTGAGCCGAGGGATCCCGTCCCGGGTTTCGTTTCCCGGCCGGGATTCCTCCGCTCTCTGTGCTTTGTCGGAATGACCTGTTATTTACTGATTCTTCTTCGCGACTTCCGCCTGTACCTTGATCGGCAGGCCGAAGAGGTTGATGAAGCCTGCGGAATCCGCCTGGTTGTAGACGTCGTCTTCGCCGAATGTGGCAAGCTCCTCGGAATACAGGGCCCAGTCGGACCATACGCCGGCCTTGATGATATTGCCCTTATAGAGTTTCAGGCGGACCTTGCCGGTCACATGTTTCTGCGTCGAGGTCACAAAGGCGGAAAGCGCTTCCCTGAGCGGCGTGAACCACTGGCCGTTATAGACAAGCTCCGCGAAAGTGATCGCCAGCTCCTGCTTCTTATGCATCGTCATCTTATCGAGCGTCAGCGTCTCAAGATAATTGTGCGCGAAATACAGGATTTCTCCGCCGGGGGTCTCGTAAACGCCGCGGCACTTCATGCCCACAAGGCGGTTCTCGATGATGTCGAGAAGGCCGATGCCGTTCTTTCCGCCGAGCTCGTTGAGCTTCAGGATGATGTCCTTCGCGCTCATCTTCTCGTCATTTAATGCCACAGGAACGCCCTGTTCGAAGTCCAGCGTAATGTACTCGGGCTGATCCGGCGCCTCAATCGGGGAAACGCCCATCTCCAGGAAACCGGGTTTCTCGTACAGCGGTTCATTGCCGGCGTCCTCGAGATCCAGGCCTTCGTGCGACAGGTGCCACAGGTTCTTGTCCTTGGAATAATTGGTCTCGCGGGTGATCCGTAAAGGCACGTTGTGCGCTTCCGCGTAATCGATCTCCTCTTCGCGGGATTTGATCGACCACTCGCGCCAGGGGGCAATAATCGGCATGTTCGGTGCGACCGACTTGATTGCGAGTTCAAACCGCACCTGGTCGTTGCCTTTTCCGGTGCAGCCGTGGACAATCGCGTCTGCGCCTTCTTCAAGCGCGATCTTCGCGAGCTTTTCCGCGATCAGCGGGCGGGCAAATGAGGTCCCGAGCAGGTACTCCTCGTACTTCGCGCCGGCCTGCATCGTCGGAATGATATAGTCGTTGACGAATTCATCCGTGAGATCCAGAACATACAGCTTGCTCGCGCCGGTTTTTAAGGCCTTCTCTTCAAGTCCCTCCAGCTCGTCCGCCTGTCCGACGTTTCCGGAAACGGCGATGACTTCGCAGTTATTGTAATTCTCTTTCAGCCAGGGAATAATAATCGAAGTGTCCAGTCCGCCCGAATAGGCGAGAACGACTTTTTTGATGTTTTCCTTGTTCATGTTTTTCGCTCCTCAAAAAAGAATATATGGTTTTATTTTATAGATTTCTCCCCGAATGTCAACCGGAAATGCAAATTTCGGCAGTTTAGCATGCTAAAGCGGTAAATCTGCCGGTAATTTTGTATAACTGTTCAGCTTTCCAGATTCAGAAAAACCTGCGGAAGCATTTCGATCAGGTCCTCCGGAAGGAAGGAACGGAGTCCGTATGCCTGAAGGCAGAGATCCCCCGCCGTTCCGTGTATGAAGGCACCTGCGCACAAAGCGTCAAACGCGCTCATACCCTGCGCCATCAGCGCTCCTGTGATGCCCGTCAGCGTATCCCCGGATCCCGCCCGCGCGAGGCCGGCGTTTCCCGAAGGGTTCATGCACACATTTCCCTCAGAATCCGAAATCAGCGTGTTTCGGCCTTTCAGAAGGGCGCAGGCATGAAATTCCCGTGCGCACTCCGTAACAGCCTGAAAGCGGCCTTTTTCGACCTCAGAGCGGCTCATCCGGAGGAGCCTTCCCATCTCTCCCGTGTGCGGCGTCAGGGCGAGCTCGGAAAAACGGATTTCCGGATCGGTGTTTTCCTTTTCCGCATCACCCGTACAGGCCCGGGATCGCGCATCCGCATGTGCCTCCGCGAGATAATTCAGGCCGTCCGCGTCCAGCAGCAGCTTCTTTCCGGAAAGACCGAAAAGCACCGGCATCACGAGGCTCCGGTTTTTCCCGAGGCCGGGACCGGCGGCGACGGCGTCCGCCTTCTTTACGCCCTCCCTGATTTTCGTACGCAGATCCTCCGGATCATCCTCCCGGTAAACGCTGCAGACGGCTTCGGGGACCGCCGCGGTGACGATCGGATAGATGGATTCGGGCACGGCCATGTCGAGATAGCCCACACCGGACCTGAGCGCCGCGCGCCCCGAAAGCACTGCGGCACCGGCCATGCCATAGGATCCGGCGATGAGAAACAGCCGGCCGCGGTCAAATTTGCTGAAGTCTGCGCCGATCGGAGGAAGGGCTGCCCTGATCATCTGAGATGTAATTTCCCGCATTATGCATTCCTTTCCGCCATATCGCAAAGCTCCTTCAGCACCCTCTTTACCGGAAGTCCGATCACATTCTCATAATCGCCCTCAAAACGGTCGATGTACTTTCCGAATTCTCCCTGGATCGCATAGGCGCCGGCCTTGTCAAGAGACTCGCCGCAGGCGACATAGTTCTGAATCTCCTGCTCCGAAAGCGGGACGACATGGACACAGGTGCCTTCGGAAAAACCGCGGATCTCCGAAGTCCGGAGTCCCGGTTCCTCCCTGCCGCAGGGAAGAAGCAGTATCAGGCATACACCGGTATAAACTTCGTGGGCGCGGCCCTGAATCGCACGGATCATCTCTGCGGCTTCCTCCGGGTCCGCGGGTTTCCCGAGGATCCGGCCGTCCGCGGAAACGACGGTATCGGCGCCGAGTATGATGCAGGGTTCCGGGGAAATGATTTCCGCGGATTCCTTAAGAATTTCCCGGGCAACCGCCAAAGCTTTGATTTCCGAAAGTTCCTGCACAATTTCAGCGGGTTTTGATGCATGGTAGATTTCCTCCGCCTCGCTTACGCGGACGGTAAATTCCAGCCCCGCCTCTGAAAGAAGTTCCCGGCGCCGGGGAGAGCCCGACGCCAGGATCAGTTTATAATTCATAGTATTATGCATCTTTCAGAAATGCCTTGTAGCACTTCACGGCCTCATACACATCGGCCTTGCTGACTGCTTCCCACGGTGCATGCATCGACAGCACCGGAACACCGGCATCGATCACGGACATCCCGTATTTCGCGGAGATGTAGGCGATCGTTCCGCCGCCGCCCTGGTCGACCTTTCCAAGCTCGGAGGTCTGGAACGCAACCTTGTTGTCCTCCATGATCTTACGGATCACGGCGACATATTCCGCGTTCGCGTCGTTGGAGCCCGACTTTCCTCTCGCGCCGGTGAACTTGTTGAAGCAGATGCCGTGGCCGAGATAAGCGCTGTTCTTGGGCTCGTTGACGCCCGGATAGATCGGGTCGAAGCCTGCGGAAACGTCGGAACTGATCATGCGGGAATTCGCAAGCGCCCGGCGGACCGCGAGGTTGCTGGTCTCGCCCATCAGGTTCAGAATTTCCGCGACCGTGTTCTCAAAGAAGAAGGACTGCGCACCGGTTGCACCGACAGAGCCGATCTCTTCCTTGTCCGTCAGCAGGCAGACCGCGGTCTTCTTCGGGGATGCGGTTTCGAGGATTGCACGCATCGACGTGTAAGCGCAGACGCGGTCGTCGTGGCCGTAGCCGAGAACGAGCGCACGGTCCATGCCGAGGTCGCGGGTCTCGCCCGCCGGAACCACCTCAAGCTCCGCGGAAAGGAAATCATCCTCTTCGATGTCGTAGACATCCTTGAAATATTTCAGAAGCTGTGCCTTGACGGCCTCTTTCTCCTCGCCTTCGAGCGGTTTGGAGCCGATCATGACGTTCAGGTCTTCGCCCTCGATGATTCTGCCGGCGTCCTTCTTCATCTGGTCCGCGCCGAGGTGCGGCAGCAGGTCCGTAATGACGAGCACCGGATCCGTGGGCTTGTCGCCGATCGCGACATCCACGACGGTTCCGTCCTTTTTGACAATGACGCCATACATTGCAAGCGGCAGCGCAACCCACTGGTATTTCTTGATGCCGCCGTAATAATGCGTGTCCAGATAGGCGAATTCCTTGTCTTCGTACAGGGGAACCTGCTTGATATCAAGCCGCGGGGAATCGATGTGTGCGCCGAGGATGTTCATCCCTGCGCTCAGCGGTTCTTCACCGATCACAAAAAGCGCCGCGGTTTTCTTCATCCAGACCGCGTAGATTCTGTCGCCGGGCTTCACGGGCTTTCCTTCGGCGATCAGGGTTTCGATGTTGACGAATCCCTGCTTTTCCGCTTCCGCGATCGTGTTCTTCACCGCGAGCCGCTCGGTTTTCGATGCGGAAAGGTACTTCTTGTAGTCCTCATTCAGTGCGAAAACCGCCTTCTCCTCCCGCTTTTTGTACGAGAGCCATGCATTCTTCTTTTCCATCCTTTATACCTCCCTTGTTTCATAGCGAAGCCAAAGCTGTTCCTCTTTCGAGAGGTACGGCGAAAGCTCCTGATATACCTTTTCATGATATGTGTTCAGAAATTCCTTTTCACGGGCCGAAAGCATCGACGCATCCACAGCCGCAAGGTCGATCGGGCAGAGCGTCACGCACTCGAATTCCAGGAACTGTCCGTATTCGTTTTCTTCAGCCAGCACACAGAGCAGCTCATTTTCGGTACGGATGCCGAGCTCCCCCTCAATGTAGACGCCCGGTTCGTCGGTCGTGACCATACCCGGCTGAAGCACTGCGGAGTCGTTCCGTTCGGCCACTTTCTTCCAGCGGAAACCGTTCGGCGCCTCATGCACGTTCAGGATATATCCGATCCCGTGTCCGGTGCCGCAGCGGTAGTCGAGGCCGAGTTCCCACAGCGGACCGCGGGCGAGAATGTCCAGGTTCTGCCCGGTGCATCCTGAGAGGAATTTCGCGGCGGCGAGGTTGAGGTTCGCGCGGAGCACCGTCGTAAACAGCCTCTTCTCCTTCTGCGAGAGCGGCCCGAGGGCAACGGTCCTTGTGATGTCCGTCGAACCTTCGAGATAATGCCCGCCCGAATCGACGAGGAGGAAATGCTCCGGCTGAAGCTCCGCCGCAGTCTCCTTTTCCGCGTGATAGTGCATCATCGCGGCATTTTCCCTGTAGGCCGGAATCGTATCGAAAGAAAGATCCAGGAAGCCTTCCTGCATTTTCCGGAATTCCGCGAGTTTCTCAGCGGCATCATATTCCGTCAGCGGTTCCTTTCCGACCGTATTTTTGAGCCAGTACAGCCAGCGGACCATTGCAACGCCGTCTTTCCTGTGGGCTGTGCGGATGTTTTTGACCTCCGTCCCGTTCTTTACGGCCTTCATCAGCACAGTCGGATTCGGCTGGTCAATGATTTCATTCGCGCCGGAAACCGCCGATACAATCCGGTAGTTCACTTTCTTTTTATCCAGAAGCACCGTTCCCATATGCTTTTCGCTGAGCATATCGGCGATCTTGTAAATATCCTCATAAGGCGCTGTCGAAACCCGGTTCGCGGACAGATGTTTTTTCACTTCTTCCGTCAGTGCGGCGCCGGAGATATACAGAACGCAGCCCTTTTCTGTAAGCATGAGGTAAGACAGCGCAACCGGACAGTGACGTACGTCGTTCGCACGGATATTCAGGATCCAGGCAATGTCGTCGAGTGTCGTCAGGATGTGAATCGCCGCTCCCCGCTCCTTCATTTCTTTCCGGACGCGGGCGATTTTCGAAGCTGTGGACTCGCCGGCGTATTCCTCTTTGAGCACCCAGGCACGCGTCCTGGACCGCTCGGGCCGCTCTTCCCAGATTTCGTCCAGGAGGTCCTCCGAAACCGAAAGCGCTCCGCCCCGCTCCTCCGCCAGGGTACGGAACCGTTCTCCGTCTGCCGCATTCACAACACGGCCGTCAAATCCGATGACGCCTTCGTCCGGAAGGACGGAACGGACATACTCAAAAATCGTCGGAACACCCGGATCACCGATCCGCATCAGCGAAAAGCCGCTTCCCTCAAGCTCCTTCTCCGCCTGGATAAAATAACGTCCGTCCGTAAACAGAACCGCCTGGTCTGAAGTCACGACCGCCGTACCCGCCGAACCGGTAAAACCCGTCAGCCATGCCCTGGCCTTGAAATGGTCCCCGACATATTCGGACTCATGATAATCCGCTGTCGGAACAATATAAACCGCAATGAAATGCTCCGCCATTTTCTCCCGGAGCGCACGAAGCCGTTCATCCGTCATTTCACGATCCTCCTTCCAAAAAAGCAGCGATCTGACGCACAGAAAGGGAGACCTCCCCAGAATGGAAAGTCTCCCTTGCGAGCATCTGTCAAAGTGTTCCGTTATTTCCCTGAAGATAAGCAGTCATCGCCTGAACCGCCTCTTCTTCGTCGGGACCGTTCGCTTCAATCGTTACATCATCACCGAGCGCAAGGCCGAGCGCCATCATGCCCATAATACTTTTTGCATTCATCCTGCGGTCTCCGTCCGTAAGGTGGATCTCCGCTGAAAAACGGCTTGCCGTCTGGACAGACATCGCAATTTCATGCGCATTAAGACCGTTCAGTCCCACGGTTACAGTTGATGTTTTCATAATTTCTCCTCTTCTGCGATCTTTTTGAGCTTTCTCAAACGGTGATTGACGCCGGACTTGCCGACCGGAGGATTCAGCTTTTCGCCGAGATCCTGCAGCGAGTCATCCGGATTTTCGAGTCTCAGACGGGCGATTTCCTGCAATGAAACAGGGAGTTTTTCAAAACCGATATGATCCCGGATATACTCGATCGCCTCAATCTGCGAAATCGATGCCGATACCGTTTTTTTGATGTTCGCCGTCTCACAGTTTACCCTCCTGTTGACGGTATTGCGGACATCCTTGACCACCATGGTGTTTTCCAGGCTGAACAGGGAAACATTCGCCTGGATCAGTGCCAGAAAATCTGCGATCTGGCTGCTGTCTTTTAAATATACCACAGAATGCCCCTTCCGATCAACTATTTTCGCACGAAGTTGATAAGAAGTTAGAATTTCCTTCAGGCGGATCGCGAAATTCCTGCTGCCCGCAGCGATTTCAAGGTGGTACATCTTCTCCGGATCGTTAATCGAACCCGACTTCAAAAACAGTCCCCGCAGAAAGGCTTTCCTGCAGCACGGCCGCCGCACGAGCTCCGGATCGTCAAGCGCTGTTTCCGGAAAAAGAAAAGCCGAAAGCTCCGCGCGTACGCAGTGATCCTTTTCGGGCATGATTTTTTGAAGCTCCGCCTTGACTTCAGATGAAAATGACACCGCGTTCCTCCTGGCTGAAAATATTACAGTGCGTCCGTTTCCGGAAAATCCCCGAGAAGGATCACTTCCCGCTGAAGATGCACCGAAAACTCCGAAAAAACTTTCTTCTGAACCGCCCGGATCACCCGGTATACATCCGTCGCTGACGCGTTCCCGAGGTTCACGACAAAACCCGCGTGTTTTTCCGAGACCGCCGCGTCCCCAATCCGGAAGCCTTTCATGCCGGCGTCCTCGATCAGCTTTCCCGCAAAGTATCCTTCGGGACGCTTGAAAGTACTGCCTGCGGAACCGTAATTCAGGGGCTGCTTATCCCGGCGTCTCTTCTGCAGTTCCTCCGTCAGCGTCCGGATTTCCTCCGGATCTTTCGGCGTCCCTTTGAAAACCGCTTCGATGACAACCGCCTGAAGCTCCGGAACCCGCGAGCTCCGGTAGGAAAGCTCCAGTTCATCCTGAGAGAAGCCTGATACCGTTCCTTCCGGGAGCAGAAGTTTTGCCCTGAGAAGAATATCCCTGATTTCCGAGCCGTAAGCGCCCGCGTTCATCCGCACACCGCCGCCGACGGTTCCGGGAATTCCGGCCATAAATTCGAAGCCCGAAAGCCCCCGGGAAAGCGCCGTCCGCGAAACATCCGGCATCAGTGCGCCGGCACCGGCTGTGATCCGGCCGTCGTCCGACACCGAAATCTCCGAAAAATGTTCCCGCATCGAGACGACCGTTCCGGGAAAGCCGCTGTCACTGACGAGAATGTTCGAACCGCGGCCGAGAAGGAAATACGGCTCCTCCGCCCTCCTCAAAAACTGCAGAAGCTCCGACAGTTCCCTGCTGTCTCCCGGTGAGACGAAACGGGCTGCCGTTCCGCCGCAGCGGAAAGTCGTCATGGTTCCGAGCGGGACGTTCTCCCGGATTTCCAGATCCGGAAAGCGCTTCTGGAGTTCCTTAGTAGAAAAATTCATCCGGTTCGTCCTTTTCCCTCCGCGTCAGATTGTCCTGGACGCGCTGATAAAGCTCATATGCCGCATTGTAGCCCATCTTTTTCTGACGGTGATTGACGGCGGCCGCTTCTACAATGATTGCAAGGTTGCGGCCGGGACGCACCGGCAGATGATGGCACACGACCTTGTTCCCGAGATATTCGATATACTGGTCCTCAATGCCCATCCGGTCGTATTCGGTTTCTTTGCGCCAGTCCTCAAGCTGGATCACCAGATCGATCGCCTGGGTATTCTTGACGCATTCCACGCCGAACAGGGTCTTGACATCAATAATGCCGATACCCCGGAGTTCGATGAAATGCCGCGTAATCTCCGGCGCTGATCCGATCAGCGAATCGTCCGAGACTTTCCGGATTTCAACGACATCGTCCGAGACAAGGCGGTGTCCGCGCTTTATGAGCTCGATCGCGGCTTCCGATTTTCCGATGCCGGATTCGCCGGTAATCAGGACACCTTCGCCGTATACGTCAACAAGGACGCCGTGGATTGAAATCATCGGAGCAAGCTGCACATGGAGCCAGCGGATGACTTCCGCCGTAATGATCGAAGTGCTCTGCTCCGTGAGAAGGATCGGTATTCCCGCGTCCTCGGCAAGCCGGAGAAGTTCTTCATCCGGGTACTGGGAGCGTGCGAAAATGATGCCGGGCGTGCCTTTTTCCACGAAATCGCGGTACATTGAAGTCCTGCGCTCCGGGTCCATTTTCTGCAGATATACGTATTCCACAAGCCCGACGATCTGGATGCGGGAAGGATCATAATAGTCCCAGAATCCCGCGAACTGCAGCGCAGGCCGGTTGATATCCGGAGATGTGATGAAAGTCTTCTCAAGGTCCAGCTTCCCGGTCAGGTTTTCGAGATTCATCTTCCGTGCAAGCGTGCTGACTTTTACTTTATTCATTTAGTCTACCTCTTCATTCCGCCCGTTCACAAGAACCGTACGGAAAAGCATTTCCACGGCATTTTCCGCAGAAGACAGGTTTTCCTCCGTCACACCGATCATGCGGCACTGCACATACAGACGGTCATTTTCCGCCCGGAATACCCGGTTTATGCGCAGAACCTGACCTTCCAGGACTTCCCGCGGCGGTGTTTCATCAGCTGAATCCGCCGTTTTCCTGTCGATCCGAAGAGAGAACAGGGAAGCTTCCCATTCCTCCGGATTCTCCGGGTTCGGAAGCCACATCCTTGAGACCGCGCCGCTGTTGTCGGCTGAAACCAGGAAACTGTCCGGGACCGCAATCGAATAATCCATGCATTCGAGACGTTTTCCCTGATCAAAGGAAAGCGCGAAGCGCGAACTGTCCTTCTTCGGACGGTCGGACTCATCGTCAAGATCCTGCATCATCCTGCCGAGCATAATCAGCGTTGATTCCTGCTCCTTCGTCATCTCGGCCTCATCGAGCGGAAGCTCCTCATCCGCCATGTAGAGATACGCAAGGTCTGCGCCGGGCGCTTCGGAATCCCAGGAATCCGCGCCGTAGCTGATGGAAAGACCGGAAGAAAGTTCACGCGTGTCGATATCCGTTTTTTCCTGGATGAGGATCCGCTTCGGAGCGGTTTCGCCCGCAAACAGGCAGATGGTACGTATGAGGTTCCTGAGGAGTTCCGCACCCTCCGGAACAGCCGAGAGGAATTCCGGATCCGCATACAGAACCGTCTCTTCATCATCAAAGAAAATCCGGACCGCACCGTCCGTAATCATGCGAAGAAGCGTAATCCCGGTAATATCCTCCGAATGAAGCGCTTCGCGGTACGGCGAAGAAATTTCGGCAGCCGGGACCCGAAGGTACTGCTGCCCTTCCGCAAAATAATACAGGTAGAGGACATTCTTTGCGATTTTTCTGAAGTCCTCCATAATTTCAAGGTCGGATTTCAAATCCGGCGAAAACTGCAGGCCGCGGAGCGTGTGACAGTGAGACTTCCAGACAATATCCTGTTCTCCCGCGTAAATCAGTTTTTGTGAAAGCAGCCGGCGAACAATAAAGACCCCGCTGATCCTGCCGTTTTCCGCGGTGGCAATCATGTATTTTCCTCTTTTTCCAGTTCCCTCAGGTACCTTTTTTCTTCTTTCGTCAGATCGGCCAGGGAAAGAAGCTCGGGCCTTCTTTCATAAGTCCTTCTGATCTGCTGTTCCCTGCGCCATTTTTCTACATTTTCATGATGGCCGGACAAAAGGATTTCCGGGACGCGGAGTCCCATGAATTCCTCCGGCCGCGTATACTGCGGGTACTCCAGAAGATTCCCCGAAAAACTCTCGAGCTCGGCCGAGCCTTCGCGGATCACGCCG
>CACYBV010000067.1 GCA_902772745.1 uncultured Eubacteriales bacterium | reverse complement strand
ATCAGTGCTCCTCAGAACACGTCCGTGCTGTAAACAGCCGCAGTCCAGCCGTCCACAGTAACAGAAAGAAGCCCGTTCTCGATATCTTTTTTCACTACACCGATATTATAGCCCACGTCATTGGTTTCCATAATCCGGTAAACACAGCCGTTTTCAGGCATTTCAATCGAACGCACCGGAATCTGCAGCCGCCGCGGGCGGTCCGAATGGTTGATGATCACCGCGGCCGAGCCGTTTTCATCGAAACGTCCGTATACAACCAGCCCGTAATCGTCCATAATTTCCTTGAAGGATCCGGTCCGAAAGAAACTCAGGCTTCGATGCATCCGTATGAGGTCCCGGTGGAAGGTTATCAGGTCCCATTTTTCCTCGCCCCAGGGATAGGTCCTGCGGCAGTCGGGATCCGTCCAGCCGCAGACGCCGGTTTCGTCGCCGTAATAAATCGTCGGCGCTCCGGGAAGCGTGAACTGCATGACGATGCCTTCGCGGAAAGCAGCATAGGAAATTCCCTGAGAAGCCGCTGCCGCCCCGACGCTCTGAAGCCGCCCGACCCGGTGGTTCGTACGCGTGAGGAAACGCGAATGGTCGTGATTTGACAGCTCGTTCATCGCCGACAGCAGGGACTGGCCGGGGAGACGGCTCATTTTCTCACGGAGCAGGTAAAAGAACTCGCGTCCGTTCGCGTACAGCACCGGATCGTAGTGGTCCGAATGCTTTTCCATCCCGGTCAGGAAGAAACTTACAGGCTCCATGAAGGCGTCGTAGTTCATGACCGTGTCCCACTGGTCGCCGCGCAGCCACTCCCGGGGGTTCCCGTAGTGCTCTGCGATCAGGATTGCGGAAGGGTTCGCCTCCCGCACGGCGGCTCTGAAATCGCGCCAGAATTCATGGTTGTAGCGTTTCCCCGGTCCGAGGTCCGCCGCCACATCAAGCCGCCAGCCGTCGCAGGAGTACGGGGGACTGACCCATTTTTTCGCGATCCGCATGATTTCATTCCGCACTGCATCCGAGCTTTCGTAATTCAGTTTCGGAAGCGTAGGATTGTTCCACCAGCCGAGATATTTGCTGTTATAAGGCCATTCCCCGTCCGGTGTGAAATAGAAATAGTCGTGGTAGGGGCTGTCCTCAGAGATATAGGCGCCGGTTTCACAGTCCTCGCAGTCTTCGTAGATCCGCTCGCGGTCCATCCATTTGTGGAAGGATCCGCAGTGGTTGAACACACCGTCGAGGATCAGCTTCATGCCGCAGCTGTGCACCTCCGCCACGAAGTCCGCAAACCAGCGGTTTGAGCGCGCGAGGACTTCCCGGTTCGTGACGCAGTAACGGTAATGCTCGGAAAACCGGCCATTTTCGCATCTGTCGCTTCCCGGTCCGTTCGCGCAGCCCGTTAAGTGCGGATCGATATAATCGTAATCCTGGGAATCATAGCGGTGATTCGAAGGGGAAAGGAAAATCGGGTTCAGGTACAGAACCTCGACGCCAAGCTGGTGAAGATACGGGAGTTTTTCCCTGACACCGACAAGGTCTCCGCCGTAGAACCGGCGCACGTCAAGTCCGTGAATCGGTGCATTCCAGTCCCGGACCTGCTCAACCGGCGCGCCCATGTAGCGGTATTCGCCGGTCCGTACGCTGCTTTTCGGGTCTCCGTTTCGAAAACGGTCCGGAAAAATCTGGTACATCACGGCGCCGTAGGCCCACTCGGGCGTATGGAAGTCCGGGTCGAAATCAAACATGTAATCCTCGGTGATGTATTCCTCCGAGGTTGCGCCGAGTTTGTTGAAAAAACAGCGCTCCAGGCCGGAGAACACTACAAAGGCATAGGAAAAGCGGCGCTTGTCCGCCGTGTATTTAGCCTCATAGTAGTCGAAGGGTCCTTTTGAAAAGGCCTTCTCCATCTCCAGCCGTACCGTCCGCCCGAAAAGAAGCACGCGGACAGCGTTGTCCTTTCCGGTCCGGAAACGGAATGTGACTTCCGTCCCCGGATGAAAGGACATGGGAAAACGGTAGAAAGCGGTTTCATCTGCGAAAAGCGCATCCCGGTCGATCGGCCGCATCTTCGGTTTTTCAGGAATCTCGGGATTCGCCATAATAAATCGTTTCAAACTCTTCCTTCGTCATTTTTTCGGTCTCGATCAGCCGCTCCGCACCCTTTGTCAGCACATCGCGCTTATCAAGGAGGATCTCTTTCGCCTTCTCGTAACAGTCGCTGATGATCCGTTTGACCTCGGCTTCGATTTCGTTATACACATCCGAGCCGTAAGTCTTCATATGTCCGAGGTCGCGGCCCATAAACACCGCGTCCTGCTGTTGTTCGTAGTTAATGAAGCCGATGCGTTCAGACATGCCGTACTTCATAACCATATCGCGCGCGAGCTCGGTCGCCTGGCGGATATCCTCCGACGCGCCTGTCGTGATCTCCGAGAATTCCACCTCCTCGGCGATCCGTCCGCCCATGCTGACCATGATCGTCTGCAGCATCTTGGACTTCGTATTGAACATTTCGTCCTTTTCGGGAAGGGGCATTGTATAACCCGCTGCCCCGAGGCCCGTCGGAATGATCGAAATCGTATGCACCGGGCCGACATCCGGCAGCGCTTCAAAGAGGATTGCGTGCCCCATCTCATGGAAAGCCGTGATCCGCTTCTCCTTGTCGGAAATCACCTTCGAATGCTTCTCCGCACCGATGCCGACCTTGACAAAGGCCTCCTGGATATCTTCCTGCGAAATGAATCCGCGGTCCTTCTTCGCAGCTCCGATCGCCGCCTCATTCATCAGGTTCTCAAGGTCTGCGCCTGCAAAACCGGCAGTCGTCTGCGCGATGCGCTTAAGATCCACGTCGTCGCCGAGCTTCTTGTTCCGTGCATGCACCTCGAGGATTTCCTCGCGTCCCCTGACATCCGGGCGTCCTACAGCGACTTTCCGGTCGAAACGGCCGGGACGCAGGATTGCCGGGTCCAGGATATCCGCACGGTTTGTCGCCGCCATGACGATGATGCCTTCATTGACGGAGAAACCGTCCATCTCGACAAGGAGCTGGTTCAGCGTCTGCTCTCTTTCATCATGGCCGCCGCCGAGACCCGATCCCCGGATCCTGGCAACCGCGTCGATTTCGTCGATAAAGATGATGCAGGGAGAATTCTTTTTGGCGTCGCTGAAAAGATCCCGGACACGGGAAGCGCCGACACCGACAAACATTTCCACAAAATCCGAACCGGAAATTGTAAAGAACGGTACACCGGCTTCTCCCGCAACCGCCTTTCCGAGGAGCGTTTTTCCGGTGCCGGGAGGGCCGACAAGGAGCACGCCTTTCGGAATCCTGGCGCCGAGATTGGTATATTTTTCGGGATTCTTCAGAAAATCCACGACTTCAAAAAGTTCTTCCTTTTCCTCAACAAGGCCGGCTACATCCGCAAACTTGATCGGGTTCTTCTGGGAATCGGTCATTCTGGCGCGGTTCTTGGTGAAATTCTGCATCGGATTTCCCGAAGCGCCGCCGTTTGCGATATTCATCCGCCCTGTCATGATGATAAAGAGAATGAAGCATCCGCCGAGCATCAGTATAACAGGAAGAATCGTCGACAGGAAAATCTGCTCTCCGGGGACATCCTCGAAAGACAGTTCCAGTCCTTTTGCGAGAAGCCTGTCTTTTTCCACATTGACATCCGGAACATTGACGCTGTATACCGTGGAACCGGTGGTTTTATAATTCACACGGCCGGTCGGAACCTGGTTGTTCTGTCGGATGCCGGCTTCCGTAATCTGTCCGTTTTCAAGCTCCTGCTGGTATCTGAAGTAACTGACCTCCGTTGTCCGGTTGAAAAAACGCTGAAAGAGGAAGGCCCCTCCGACCAGGATCAAAAGGAATACCACATATACCAGCATTCCCGACCTTCTTCTGCCCTGTTGATTATTCACGCTCGTCTCCTAACTCTTCAATCACGCCGATATAAGGCAGGTTTCTGTAATGTTCCGCGAAGTCCAGGCCGAAACCGACGACAAATTTGTCCGGGATTTCAAAACCGGTGTAATCGCCCTCAATCTCCGTCACGCGCCGCGCTGGTTTGCTGAGGAGCGTACAGAGTTTCAGGCTTTTCGGTTTCCGCTGTTCAAACAGTTTGAGAAGATAGCTTAAGGTGCGTCCGGTGTCGACGATGTCCTCAACCACGATCACATTTTTCCCTTCGATCGAATCGTCGAGGTCCTTGCTGAGCCGCACAATGCCGGAACTCGTGGTTCCGTCGCCGTAGGAAGCCACACGCATAAAATCAATCGTCAGCGGAACATGAATGTGCTGTGCGAGTTCACAGGTGAAAAATACGCTGCCTTTCAGGATGCATACAAGATGAACCGCTTCGCCCTGATAATCTTCCGTAATCTGAGCACCCAGTTCCGAAATTCTCTTTTTCATTTCCTCTTCCGGAATCATGACACTGATAACATCTTTCATCTCTCTTCACTCCTCCCCGTATAAACATATCTCGAGAATCCGCACTGTATCCCCGGTGATTTTCGCGTCCGCGCCCATCCGGTACCCGACAACCCAGAGAATGTCCTGCCCGTCTGCGACAAGAAGCACCCGGTCCCGCTGCGCTTTCGGAATCTTTTCATCAATCATCCAGTCCGAAAGCTTCTTATGCTTTCCCGGCGCGACCGCGATCCGGTCGCCCGGAAGCCGTGTCCTAAGAACCGGTGATCCGTTTATTTTATCATAATCGAAGCATTTCGTATACTCTTTTTCCGGAAAAAAACCGATTTCCTCACGCGAAAGGATCCGCGTCCGAAGCTCAGGAACCGGGTTTTCGGAGAACTGTTCCCCGTCCGCCGTCCGAGTCCCGCCGTTTTTTCGGAAGAAAACGACGCTTCCGTAGGTTTTTTCCGCCCGGATTCCTCCGGGAAGATCAATGCCTTTCCCTACATCAAGTTCCGCAAGGCCGGAGGTTTTCTGCAGGTGCTCCCGCGTAAAATCCTTCATCGAAAAGCCCCGGTCCCGGAGGAATACCGCTATAAGGTATTCCCGGAGGATCGGCGGCGACGACAAAAGGGTCCCCGCGTCAATCCCGGACGGGTCTCCTGCCGGATGGGAGCGGAGAATCTTCCGGGCTTCTTCCGTGAGATATTCCTCGACTTCCGAGAGATAGGCGCCCGTCCCCGCGATCTTTTTCACCGCGTCCGCGCGGACCGATGTCAGCGCAGGCAGCGCGTAGTGCCGGATCAGATTCCTGGACGGATCGTCCGAATCGTTCGTCTCGTCCTCGCAGAAAGCGAGTTTTCGCGAATAAAGCTCCGACAGGATTTCCTGTTTTGTCACAAAAAGGAGCGGGCGGATGATATTTCCCCGGACCGGCGGTATCCCGGAAAGTCCGCGGAGACCGGAGCCCCGTATAAGGTTGAAAAGAAATGTTTCCGCCGAATCATTCTCATGGTGAGCGACCGCAATCCGCTGTGCGCCGATCCGCGCCGCTTCCAGGGAGAGCGCCTCATAGCGGAGCTGTCTTGCGGCTTCCTCCGCGGATTCCCCCTTCGCTTTGACCCGGGCCATCGTATCCACGCAGCGCACAGAAAAAGGGATTTTTTCCTTCTCGCAGTATTCCCTGCAGAATTCCGCATCCCGGTCTGCCCGCTCCCCCCGGAGCCCGTGGTGCACATGAAGCGCCGAAACCGTGCACGAAAGCTCTTCCGAAAGGTCCCGCAGCATCACCAGAAGACAGAGTGAATCCGCCCCGCCGCTGAATCCGACAAGGACGCAATCACCGGGGCGGATCATTTCATATTTTCGTATCGTCCGAAGAACGGTCTCCTGAAGCCTGGACATTTTATGCTACTCTTCCGGAATCAGCAGGATCTCGTCCGGATTGGTCAAACCGAAGCGTTCTCTTGCTATCTCGATAATTTCTTCTCTGGTGAGTTCTTTATCCTTGTTCTCGATCAGATAGGCGTTAAATTCCATGAGTCTTTCATATTCCTCATCTTTTGCAGCCTTCTGTTTTTTCAGGATTTCGTTTTCCCGGTGCAGCTTGACGGCCAGAATGATGAATACCACAGAAATAGCGATAAGGACGATGACCCCAAGGATAACCGCCCGTTTATTGGCCCGTTTTCTGCGGATATTCGTCCCCGCCATGTCTGTTCCTCCTTTTCTCCGGAATCATCGGAAGCGCTTTTAACCGCATCCCGCGATTATACGCATTCGCCAAATCTTTCAGGCGCGCGTCAATTTATCTCACTGCGGTTTTAAAAAGCTCTGCGAGTCCCCGGCTTTCCGGGTGCAGAGCTTTTCCAGACAGATACTTCAGAGGTATCTTACCAATTCTTTCGCGTTTTCCTTTTTTACGGTTTCCTGAACATCGAGGACTTCTGCCTTCAGCGTCTTCTGGCCGAATCCGATCTCAATGATATCGCCAACCTTCACATCGTAAGAAGCTTTTACGATCTTTCCGTTAACCGAAACCCTTCCCGCATCGCAGGCTTCATTGGCTACGGTACGGCGCTTGATCAGCCGGGAAACCTTTAAGAATTTATCGAGACGCATATTTTCTGATCAGTTCAGAGCATCCTTTAACGCGCTGCCGGCTTTGAACTTCGGAGCCTTGACCGCATCGATCTTGATGGTCTCACCGGTTCTCGGGTTGCGGCCTTCTCTTGCTTCTCTTTCGGAAACTTCAAAAGTGCCGAAGCCAACGAGCTGAACTTTCTTGCCGGCCTTTAATTCTTCAGTAACAGCGGCAACAAAAGCGTCGAGTGCCTTTTCAGCATCTTTCTTGGAAATTTCTGCCTTCTCCGCAACTGCAGCAACTAATTCTTTCTTATTCATGATATTCCTCCTAACTATGTACGGGAACCCTTTGATCTATCTTTTCGTTCCCGGATGATGTTTTAGCACAGAATGTTCATTTTGTCAAGCATTTTCAAGGGTTTCAGCGTTTTTGGACATATTCCGGATTCTTTGTTCCGGCTTTTTCATCACATTTTTTCTCAGTCTGTTCCGGAAAAGACTTCGGCACGCAGAACCCCGATCCGGGTTTCCCCGTCGATCTGGGCAGGAATCGGCCGATCGTATTCGACGGTCACGTGTTTTCCCACACGGTAGTCCAGATATTTCGGGTATTTTTCTCCTTTTCCTGCCGTAATTTTCAGGAAAAGTATCAGGGCGTGAATCCTCGAGATCCCGTGAATCACAACAGATGTCACCGTGTGCTCCCGGTTTTTCCTGTCCTGCGAAGGCGCCATCTTAACACCTCCGCCGAAAAAGCGTCCGAACATGGTCGGCGCCATCCAGACCTTTTTGTATTCCCGGGTTTCGCCGTCGACAGTCACTTTCGCATTAGCAGGCTTGTATTTTCCGAGAAGCCCCAGCGCCGCAATCAGGGTATAGGAGCGGTCTTTTCCCTGCGCTTTCAGCCGGTCAGACTCCTCGCAGCAGTAACCGTCAAGTCCGTAAGCAAAGGCGTTGATGAAGTAACGCTCCTCATCCCCGATAATCACCCGGGGAAGGCCCCACAGGTACTCATTAATCGGGAAGGGCGCGCAGTTCTGCTTTTTTTCGAGGTCATTGATGAAATCGTTTCCTGTGCCCGCGGGATAATAATACAGAGGGCGGGACAGGTCTTTTTTATAAAGCGCGTTCGCGGCAAAATTCAGGGTTCCGTCACCGCCGGTAAGCGCAATGTCCCGCTCCGCCGGCGCCTCGAGAAGATATGTATAAAGATCCGGGATCTTCGTGATGTCCTCATAGATGCAGTCCGGCCCGGCGTATTTTTCGATTGTTTTTGCATGCTGAAGCCCCCGGCCTTTTCGGGCCTGGGGATTATAAAGTACGGTCAGCGGTTTCATAAGTCTTTCTCCATCAATTGAAAAAGGAAGCTGAAGGAATCGTCAGCCATACGATTCCATCAGCTTCCTTTATTCATTTCCGATTATTCCTCGGCGATCGCGCCAACCGGGCACTGAGCCTCACAGGAACCGCAGGAAATGCAGAGGTCCGGATCGATTTCATACTTTCCGTCGCCCTCTTTGATCGCACCGACCGGGCACTGAGCAGCGCAGCCGCCGCACATGATGCACTCGTCAGAAATCTTATATGCCATGGATGTTCCCTCCTTCCATTTGATACGGTCAAATCGTAGCACGTTTTTACGCGCTTTGCAAGTGTTTTTTCTGTGAACGCTCTCTGCTTTTTACAGCTTGTCCTCGGGAAAGCGGAATCGTCCGCGCAGGATTCCGTACGGCCTGTTATTTCATTTTCGAGAACACGTACTCGGTAAAGGAAATATCGTACATCAGGAAGTCACCGTCTGCATATTCGAGCATCAGGGTGCCGCCGGTCTGGGCCTGGAGAAGCAGTGTCTCGCCGTCAAAGCTGAAAGTGAACTTCGTGGTCGTCCCGGCCTCGCGGATCGCGCCGGTTCCGTTTTT
>CACYBV010000066.1 GCA_902772745.1 uncultured Eubacteriales bacterium | reverse complement strand
CCTTTGCCGTCGATCGGCTCGCCGAGCGCGTTCACGACCCTTCCGAGAAGCTCTTCTCCGACAGGAACCGAGACGACCCGGCCGGTACGGCGCACCGTGTCGCCTTCCTTAATGCCCGTATCCGTTCCGAGAATGACGACCGATACACTGTTTTCCTCAAGGTTCTGGGCCATTCCGAAAGATCCGTTCGAAAGCTCCACGAGTTCGCCGGTCATACAGTCGTCGAGGCCCGAAACCCGTGCGATGCCGTCGCCGATATACAGGACCGTGCCCGTTTCGCCCTGGCGGATCCTGTTCTCATAGTTTTTGATCTGATCCCGTATGATCCTCGTGATCATCTGTGACTGAAGTTCCATAATTATTTTCCTTTTTCAGGGTTCTGACAGCGGTATAACAAAATGTACTGTCCGAGTGCTTTTCTAGACGGTCGTTTCCCGTAAGATCCGGGAGAGCTCCTGAATTCTCCCGCGCACCGATCCGTCGAATTCCCGGTTTTCGATCGACAGGCGGATTCCCCCGAGAAGCTTCGGGTCTGTTTCCTCCCGCAGCGCGATCCGTTTCCCGGTAATCTCCGTGAGTTTCCTCAGAAGGCGTGCCCGTTCATCCTCCGTCAGCGGAACCGCCGATACGACCGAGGCTTCCGCGATCCCGTTGTCCTCGTTGTAGCGTTCCCTGAAACGGGCGGCGCAGTCCGAAAGTCCCCCGATCAGGCCCCGTTCCGTGAGAATCCTAAGAAAATTCAGGGTATAAATATGCACCTGCCCGCGGAAGGCTTCCGCGAGGAGCCCGCATCGCTCCGCTTTCGACAGCGCAGGTTCCGAGAGGAGTTTTCCGTATCCCGGTGTTTCCCGGAAAACCGCAAGCGTTCGGTCAAGATCCGTAAGAATCTCCCGGGAAATCCCTTCGTCCCGCGACAGCTCATAAAGCGCGTCTGCGTAGGGCTTCGATTCCTGCATCATGCTTCATCTCCAATCTTCCGGATGAATTCATCCACAAGGGCAGACTGGTCTTCGGCGGTGATTTCGCGCGCCATCAGCTTTTCGGCGATTTCCATCGCGATGCCGCTGATTTCGTCCTTCATTTCGTTCATCGCGCGTTTTTTCGAAAGCGCAATGTCCCGCTCCGCTTTCTCGCGGATCATGGAAGCTTCGTATTTCGCGTCCAGAATGATGCCGTCGCTTTCCCTGCGGGCTTCTTTTCCGGCCGTCCGGATAATTTCCGCAGCTTCCGTCTTCGCGGCGCTGATCCGCTGTTCGTACTCCTTCCGGAGCCCGTCCGCTTCCGCCTGCTTCGATTCGGCGTCGGCATAGAGACCGTCGATTTCCTTCTGGCGGTCGTCAATCATCTTTTTGACGGACTTGAACAGGAATTTGCGGAGTATGAGGAAAACCAGTATAAAATTGAACAGCGTGAACAGGGCTGTCCAGGGATTGAAGCCGATAAAGTTTTCAAATCCCTCCATATCAGATCACCTGCCTTTCCGTTAGGTTTAAAAAGAGCATTTTCCGTCTTTTCACCCTGCGAATACAAACAGCAGCAGAATCGAAATGACCAGCGAATAAATACCCGTGGTCTCCGCGACAGCACAGCCGATCAGCATGTTTAAACGCAGGTTTCCCGTAGACTCCGGCTGGCGCGCCATTCCTTCGAGCGCTTTGCCGACGGCATTACCTTCACCGATGGCGGGACCGATCGCCCCGAGACCCATGCAGAGACCGGCGCCCAGAGCGCAGGCAGCTTTGATGATTGCTGTTTCCATTTCAGTTTTTCTCCTTCTCTTTTTTATTGACTTTCTTGTTCTTTCCGCGCGCAATCCGCTCCTCCGGAGGCGGACAGGCGTTACTGATGTAAATCATCGACAGCAGGGAAAATACAAAGGCCTGCATGACGCCGGAAAACACATCGAAATACAGCGAGAGTACCGCCGGAATTCCGAGCGTCAGAAACGGCACTTCCATGGGGCCGCCGAGAATCAGGATGATTCCTGAAAGTCCCAGGACAAGGAGCGCAGGTCCGAGAATCTTTGCGCCTTTGAATTTTGAAAAAAGCAGGATTCCTGTGCCGCAGAGGATCAGAAGAAGCCCGGCAAAATACAGGATGACTGTCAGGCTTTCGGACAATGCGGGATAAGTCAGGGAAACCATCTGGGAAATCACCTGCGCGAGGGCGAGAAGGCCCAGAATCCCGCATAAAGCTCCGACTGCCTTTACGGCAAGCTTCACCTTTTCCCCCTTCGGCTTCAGCGCAAAGAGGAACACAATGCCGGCTGCAAGCAGGACAAGCGATACGGCGATGCCGGACTTCGAAGCGAGCCGAAGAAGTGCTGCGGAAGCTCCGGAAAGCGCCCAGTAGATCAGCGTCGTGATAACCGATCCGCCGGCGATATTGCCGAAATGACGGAAGGCCAGCGACACGGGCTGTGCGAATTCCGAGACGATATTCATCGGCGTCATGACGGCAATCGGCTCAGTAAAGCCCTTCAGCCAGGCTTTTACGCCGATGTTCTTTATGTTCTGGAACCAGATGATCAGGGTCGTCATCACAGCCCAGGTCGCGGTCGTCGAAAGATCCGCAGTCGAAGAACGGAGGATCCCCGTCATCCCCAGAAGCGATCCCAGGATCGAGGACAGGAACAGGGTCGCAATAAAAGGCGTCCAGGAAGCGTTATGCTTTCCCATGGCCTCCTCTACGAGCTTATAGACCGCACTCACGCCCTTCTCTGCAAGAACCTGCGCCTTTCCCGGGCGTTTCTTAAGCTTCCGCCCCAGAAGAATGCCCGCCGTACAGAGGATCAGCGAAACAACCGCGCATGTCAGCATGGTCTGCGTCACGTTGATTCCGCCGAAGATCGGAATGGTAAAATAGATTTTCGGGCCGGTGATATTCAATTTTCTTTCTCACCTCCCCCTTCTTTCTTTCTGAATAGTTCGCCCAGTGAGAGAATCGGGCGGAATAACAAGAGAGGAACCAGTACCGCGATCATTTCCGGAAGTTCAAAGCGTTTTGAAAGCACAATCAGAAGCAGTATTCCGAACAGGATGAGGTAGCGGACGAGCCGCGAAACGGAAAGCACGCGCCGCGCGCCCTGTTCATCTCCGGCCTCCGCTTTTTTCGCGGCGGAAAGCACTCCCGCTGCCATGAACACATAGTTTCCGACCGCAAGGAAAACGCCGGCTGCGGCGCCCAATACTGCAAGTCCGCTCATTTTCCGGATCAGGAAATAAATCCCGATCATAAGGACGGCCGCAATGATTTCCCCGACCGTGACAATGAGAATATCCTGTTTAATCTGTCTGATATCGTTCATGCATCCCTTTTCAATACCGTGTAAGCCGCAGCCTTACCGGCCTAAAAGCCGTTGAAACCCTGCGGCGGTTCTTTTTCCTGCTTTCCCAGCCGGTGCAGGCTTTTCAGGGATCCGATCAGGCCGCCCGCGGCGCCGAGAATTCCGAGGATGATGCCGGCTGCGATAATCCAGTTTCCGATGCCGAAGCGGTTTCTTAAATAAACCGCGAGCAGGATAAACAGCACCGGGGGAAGGGCGACGGAAATCCCGACCTGCACAAGATAGCTCATTGCCGAGAGGAACGTGAATTTTTCCTTCATGAACGCCGCTCTCCTTCCCAAAAGTTTATCATATTTCCGCAGATACCGCAAGACCCGGACGGAGGTTCTTTCCGGCTCATGCGGGCCTTCCGGCGTATTTCTCCGCGGCCGGAACAGCCCGGACTGCTGTCCGGCGTCTTAACAGT
>CACYBV010000065.1 GCA_902772745.1 uncultured Eubacteriales bacterium | reverse complement strand
ATTCTCACAAAACATGCTGATACCTCCCTCATTTGTATGATCCATTGTGCTTTTTATCCATATTTTTCCGGATAATCTTCAACAGTATATATATTCTACCATCACATAATTATTTTTACAATAGAAAATTTCTATTTTCCTGTGCGAAAAAACCGACAGAAAGTGCAGGGAATACGCACAGCCGGTGCTTGCACTGTGCCTCCGGTCTGTGCTATACTGAAATCACGAACCGTAAGAAAGGAGACGGCACAATGATCAATACCAGACACCGGATTGACTTCGATCCGGAAAAATGTGTCGGCTGCCAGCTCTGCTACAAGTCCTGCTTTGTTGATGTCATCCGCTGGGACGCCGTAAACAGAAAACCGGTATTCAAATACGTGGAAGACTGCGAGCACTGCTTCTACTGCCAGTCTGTGTGCCGGCGGGATGCGATCCGGGTGATTCCGGATTATGAAAGTGAGCACCTTCTGCAGTCCTTCCCGCAGTACCGGTAAAGGAGGCTTTCGATGGAATACAAGACTGAATTCTGTGATGTCCTGATCCTCGGCGGCGGCGTCGCCGGACTTTCCTGCGCCGCGGCTGTGAAAGAAGCCTGCCCGGGCCTTTCGGTCCTCGTCGCCGAAAAGAATTTCGCAGGCTATTCCGGAAAAGCGAACCGCGGGGGCGGCGTCCTGCAGTATTTCGATCCGGACCGCATCGACCCCTGGGATTTTGTGAAATTCCACGCGGAGAAGATCGGCGCCTACCTCGGAGACCAGGAGCTCATGGCCGAATATGTCTCGATGAACAAGGGCATGATGGACCGGCTCACTTCCTGGGGCGCGAACCTTCCGAAAAGGGAAGACGGCAGCTACCAGGTTTTTCCTACAGGCCCGATGACCGCGATGATCGCGACGGACCTCGACATTACGCTGAATATCCGGAAGACGGCCGAAAAACTCGGCGTGCGCTTCATCGACAAGACCGCGCTGATTGATCTTCTTTATGATGATCAGGGCGTCATCGGGGCAGCTGTCTTCTCGATCCTCGACGGAACGCCTTCCGTAATCCGTGCGAAGCGCGTTGTGCTCGCAACCGGCTCCCAGAATTACCGCATCGGTTCGATGTGGGGATCCGGGCGGGGCGACGGCATCGCGGCCGCCTACCGCGCCGGGGCCGAGCTTCGAAACGTCGAGTTCGGCAATTTCGCGCAGCTCGCGCGCGTCCGGAGCCACAACGAAGTGGTTTTCGGCGAGAATGCAATGTACAACGCCAAAGACGAGCACATCACGAAAAACTTCTTCAGGGAGCGCGAGACCGACATCCAGTCGACTGCGATCCGCGAATGGTTTACCCAGATCCGCGATGGAAACGGTCCGGTGCGCGTGGACTACGGTCCGCCGCCGCCACCGCCGCCGAAAAAAGACGGTGCTCCGCCGCCGCCAAAAAAACCCCGCTACGGCGACCGTTTCCGCATGCTCAATCATCAGGCTGCGGCCGCAGTCGATCAGGACATGGAAGTCGCGCCGTTATTCATCGGCGAACAGTCCCCGATCAAGGTGGATCATCTGATGCGGACAACGCTTCCCGGACTTTCGGCCATCGGCGACTGCTCCTACTGCGGTTCCGGCGTCGCCGGCGCAGTCCCCGCCCCTCCCGGCAGAAACCGCGGTTCCGGCATCCTGAATGCGGTATTTGCCGCACTGAAATGTGCGGAAGGAATTGCCGGGGAAGACCTCAGCGCTCCGCTCCGGGATTTTGACCCGGATCAGGCTGAAACGGCTTTTGCCCGCACTGCGGCGCCGCTTGAGCGCAAAACCGGCGTCACGGCGAAGCAGGTGATCGGGCTTGTCCAACAGGCTATGGCGCCTGTCGAGCAGTCCGTCTGGATGCGCGAGGACCGGATGAATTATGCCTTAACATTTGTAGAGCAGGCGGAAAAGCTGGTTCCTGAGATGTCCGCATCGGACGCGCACGGAGTCCTTGAGTGCCTCGAAGCCGAAGCCATGGTGCTCTCTGCGGCGCTGCATTACCGCGCCAGCCTTCTCCGCAAAGAATCCCGCGGCTGGTTCCTCAGGGAGGACTATCCGGAGACAGACAATAAAAACTGGCACAAATGGATCGTCGCAAAGAATGTGAACGGCGAGATGCAGTTCTCCACGGAGGAAATCCCGAACGAGCGCTTCCCTGCGCCGGAAAGCTGAATTTTCAGGAGGAAATGATATGGTACCGATTACAGAAGAAGAGAAAAACGGGCCGCTTTACAAATATTTTATCCGCAAAATGGCCGAACCGGACCCGGTAAAGTACGCGCAGTCGCAGAATCCGGTGGATCCGGAGCTTCTGCACAGTCCTTATGACATGAACAAACTGTTTGACCCGGGCTACCTTCCCTGCGAACAGGGTTACGGTCATCTGCCGGACGGAGGCGCTGTCCTCGAAAACCTCGTGGATATGCCCGGCGTGACCCCCGAAATGTTCGATTTCTGGTTTGCCTGGCATCCGCTTGACCCGATGCGCTACAAGATCTGGAATCCGGAGCAGCATTATTACTGCCTGACCATGAACCCGGAGATCGCAAACGACAGGACCCTCAGTTACCGCGAGCGTCTGTGGAATACAACACACGATATCGAAGAAGACTGCAACATGGGCAAACAGCACATCCGGATCTCCTTCCGTAAGCCCACGGATATCGGTTTCGACCCGGAGAAATACGCCTCTTTCGGCGGAACGATTGTCTGCTCCGGAAACGAACACGGCGGTCTGATGGTGCATTTCCTGCGGCCCACAGCGCGCGGCTCGGAGCTTCGTTCACGCTTCTGGATGGGCTATGGCATCATCGACGGGAAGCCGAAAAAGATCCTTCCGGATAACATGCCGCCCTTCCCGCTCGAGCCTGTGAAAGCCCTCCTCCTCCACAACATCGCGGAATTCACGAACCTCGCGGCGATTCTCCCGGAGGTATATGCAGAGTTCCACGAGGATTTCTGATCCCCAAAAGCTGCGGAATGACCCCCGGCCGCCGGGCGGCTTTTCAGCCCGGCGGCCGGGGGAAAATTGTCCCTGATTCGCCTTTATCCCAGGCCGAAGAACTCCATTGCGAGCTTGTTTGCGAGGCTCATATGCGGCGGATTCCGGAAACGGTGATCCGCCTTCTCCACCGGAACGAATTCGATCAGGTTGTTGTCTGCAAATTCTCTCGCGCTCTCAAAGGGTACAACCTCGTCAGAAGTACCGTGCATGATCAGGATATCCTCCGCAAAATCCAGAAAATCGCGCGTCCGGATATCGTTTTCCTTCAAGTCCTCAAGAAGCGCGGGTGTGACGAGGATCTTCCGGTCGAAGCCAACCAGCGCCTCCTTTCCTTTCAGGATTTTGTCATACTCGTCGCCCTGCATGATCGTGCGGGTCAGCACATCGTACATGTCCACAGCCGGACAGCGGAGCGCGATCTTCCTGAAGGGATTCCCGTGCTCGGAAATGTACTTCAGCACGAGGTAACCGCCGAAGCTTGTCGCATAGGCATACAGTTCCTCTGCCCCGAAATGCGTCCGAAGCTCCCGGATCACAAGCTCCAGGTAAACCATGCAGTCTGAAAGCACCAGTTTCTTTTTCACGTCGTCCCCGTGCGCCGGCCAGTTGAATACGAGCACCAGGACATCCTTATGTTTCGAGAGGAGCTTTTCCGCATAGCCGGCTGCAGCATTGTTGTCCTTGTGTCCGGCAAAGCCGGTGCAGAAAACCACCGCCTTCTTCGGAACGCGGGAATTCTGTCCCGCTTCTTCTGATTCGCCTGCGGATTCATTTCCCCTGTGCAGCGGTTCGCCGTAATACAGCTTGCAGCGGACGATGCAGCCCTCGCTCTTTATGTCAATATATTTCTCCATTTTATCATATTCCTCACTGTCATGTTTCTCCGTACGGCCAGGGGAGTTCGTCACTCAGCGGACACTCATAGCTTTTCCCTGCCATCCCTGCGGAGAATTCCTCCTTTGCGGCCTGCAGCTTTGCAGGATCCGCCATCAATTTATACGCCGCGGCCGCCATCAGCTTTGCTGCGCGGAGCATCCCTTTTTCTCCGATCGATGACCCGGCGGACGCGGTCATGCTCCAGCTGTGTGCCCGGAACAGGGTCGGCGCACAGGCTTCCCGTACCTGGAATCCCGGCCGGATGTGCTGCACATCGCCGTAATCCGTGGACTGGAAGATCGGTTCATAGCGAAGCGCCTGATTCTCCGTGCTCATCGGCGGCGTCACGCCCTCCTCGTATTCCGGATAGAAACGATTGATGCGGTCCGCAAACGAAAGTTCCTCTTCGGTGTATACCTCCGCAGGGATTTCCTTTCTGGCCTCCTGCACCAGCTCCCCGATCACATGGTTCTGCAGTGTCGGATAGAAACCGCCTTTTATCAGCACTTTGACCGAAGTGTCCGTCATATGCGCAGCGCCTTCCGCACATTTCACGACGCGCGCGAAAGTATCCATCACAGTCTCTCTCCTGAGCGCCCGGACCATGTAGGACACTTCCGCAAAATCAGGCACCACATTTGCGGCGCCGCCGGCATTTGTAATCTCGTAATGAAGGCGCACATCGTCTGTCACATGTTCGCGGAGGAACTCGCAGCCGATGTTCATCAGCTGCACGGCGTCAAGCGCGCTCCGCCCGAGAAAGGCATGAGAGGCCGCATGGGCGCTCACTCCCCGGAACTGGAAGGAAGCTTCCTCGATACTCATATGCTCCCCGTAGCTGTCACGGTCTTCTCCCGCAGGATGCCAGGCCATCGTAAAATCGCACTCTGCAAACGCACCGGCCCGTGCCATGAAACCTTTGCCGCCCTCCAGCTCCTCCGCCGGGCATCCGTAGAGAATCACCGTTCCCGGCCTGCCGGTCCGCTCAAGCGTTTCCGCAAGCGCAATCGCCGCGCCGACGCAGCCCGCGCCGAGAAGGTTGTGGCCGCAGCCGTGGCCGTATCCGCCGGGTGTCACCGGGTCCGGATACGGGCAGGCTTTCTGCGAAAGCCCCGGCAGACAGTCATACTCCGCACAGAATCCGACAATTGGAAATCCGGATCCCCTGACGGCACGGATCGCCGTAGGCATTCCGTAAGCCCCGTTCTCCACCGAAAATCCGTTGTTTTCCAGCACTTTTGCGGTCCACTGGACTGCCTTTATTTCCTTCCAGCCGATCTCCGGATTTTCCCAGATCTTCCGGGAAAGTTCCGTAAGTTCTTTCTCATGTGCGTCAATAACCGCTGCAATCAACTCAGTTGTCATTCTTTTCTCCCTGCAGTATTTCTGTTATAATCATTTATGAGGCTCGTCTTTTTTCTGAGTTTCCGATTCGATGTCCCGGTATCCTGGATATGTCCTCCGGATAGTATCAACTGCTCTGTCCATATTTTTTCTTCTGAATTTTGGATTTTCCCTGCAGTAAGCTTCGTAACAGGCGATGTGTTTCCACACCCCGCAGGGATCAATCGGCTGCCTGTCATTCTTGTTCTCCATTTCACACATAAATTCAAGGATTGCATCCCGACTCTCCTCAGCTCTCAATAAACTGAGACAGTCAACCGCATTCTTTTTATATGTCCCATTTGCCGGTTTTCTCAACATACGGCTATATGCGAAATAGTCAATGATTGAAGCAAATCCTTCCAGCGCGGGCTCGCCGGCAGATCCATCAGAGGTGCCGCCAAGAAGTAAGTCAAACAGCAGGAGCAGTATAGAGCATCCGCAGCCGCATCCGATATTGCCTGCACTTAAGGCTTCCCCCTTCCAGCATGTGCACTGAAGGGTATTTGGCATCATCTTCCGACACTCCGTCTAAATCCAGATCAATCAGCCTGTTCTCATCTGCGATTTTTACCAGTTCGCCCAGTTTCAAACCGGCGGCTGGTTTCTCCCGGGAATCATCTCCGTTCATCAATGTGTCCTTTCCTGACCGGCTGTATGCGTCCTGTTCGTTCTTTTTCCGCTTCCAGACTGCCGCCGCGGCGGTGCAAGCACCCATATACCGATAATGATCAGGATGATCGTGCCCGGCGATTTCGATGATGATCTCCTGTTCGCATCCGGACTGTTGCTCTCTGCGGACTCTTTTCCTAACAGTTCACATGATTTGCTTTTTCTCGTTTCCTGTTTTGTAACTGATCAAAAAACGCAGCTTCTTTACAGGCTGCTCACCCGCTCTAAAAGCACGCAGCTTTCCACCTCCACGGTCTGGCAGAACTGATCCACCGGCTGCACTTTCTCCACGCGGTAACCGTACTGCTCCGTCAGGATCCGGAGATCCCGGGCGAGCGTCGCGGAGTCGCAGGAAACGTAGACGATCCTCTGCGGCCTCATCCGGCCGATGGTTTCGAGGCATTTTTCATCGCAGCCCTTCCGCGGGGGATCGACTGTCACAACGTCGATCTGCTCTTCCGGGTGTTCTTCGTACCACACGTGGAGCACTTCTTCCGCTTTTCCGACGAAAAATTCCGTGTTCGTGAAACCGTTCCGTTCTGCGTTCTCCCGGGCGTCCTCGATGGCCTGCGGGACGATTTCGACACCGTAGACCTTTTTCGCCTTCTGCGCGAGGAAAAGAGAAATCGTTCCGATGCCGCAGTAGAGGTCCCAGACCGTTTCACTGCCCGTAAGTCCGGCGAATTCCAGCGCCTTTTTGTAGAGAATTTCCGTCTGAACCGGATTCACCTGGTAGAAGCTCTGCGGGGAAATGCGGAAGCTGATGCCTGAAAGCGTATCTGTAATAGCCCCCGGGCCGCGAATTTGCCGCGTTTCCGGCCCGAGAATCGTGTTGCCGCGTATTTTATTGATGTTCAGGGAAAGGGCCTTAAAACCCGCAATTTCGCGGTCCAGCGCATCGGCGAGCTCCTCTGAGTGAGGCAGGCTGTCTCCGTTTATGATCAGGCACACGAGAATCTCGCCGGTATGAAAGCCTTTCCGGAGGAGCACATGCCGAAGAAGCCCCGATCCGTCCTGTTCGTCATAGGGCCAGATACCGTATGAAAGCATCCAGGCTTTCACAAGCCGCAGAATCTCCCCGAATTCCGGCGGCGTCAGGAAGCAGTCCTCCGATTCGATGATGTCATGGCTGCGGCCCGCATAGAAACCGCAGACAATCTCTCCGTCCCGGTTCCTGCCAAAAGGCACCTGGGCCTTGTTGCGGTAATGCCAGGGTTTTTCCATCCCGATGCATGGAAGGACAGGAAACGCATCCAGCGCTTCACGGTCCGTTTCCGGGCTGCCTGCATCCTCCGAAAGCACCGCCGGAAGTCCGCCGATTCTTTTCAGGTTATTCAGCACCTTCTCCGTCTTGAACCGAAGCTGCGCGCGGTAATCCATCTCCTGGATCTGGCAGCCGCCGCAGCGGCGGGCAAGCGGGCAGCACATCGGGATGCGATCCCCGGAAGGCGTGAGGATTTCCAGCGCCTTCCCGTAACCGTAGTTCTTTTTAAGCTTCGTCACGACGGCGCGCACGGTATCCCCGGGCATCGTGTCTTTGATAAACAAAGGGAAGGCGCCGGCTCTTCCGATGCCCTCCCCTTCGGTCGTGAGGTCGGTGATTTCGACGGTCACGATATCATTCTTTTTCATGATTTTTCCTTACTCTCTCGAAGTCTTCCTGATATTTGTCCCGAGGAATCGATTGACGCCAAGAAAATCCATCGAAGCGGTTTTCGAGAATTCCTCGACCATGATTTCCAGCTTCGCGTCCGCGTCGTCCGCGTAGTTCAGGGCAACGGCTTCCATCAGCGAAGGAATCTTAGGCGAACCGTACTCGAGCTTGCCCTGGTGTGCGAGGATGCAGTGCAGAAGCTCGTTCTGAAGTTTCTCCGGGAAGCCGCCGAGTTCATCCATCCGCGCTTTTATCATTCCGTAGCCGATCACGATGTGCCCGACCAGCTGTCCCTCGTCCGTATAATCGTTCTCCGGGAAGTCCGAAAGTTCGCGGATCTTGCCGATATCGTGGAAAATCGCCGCAGTCAGAAGGAGGTCCCGGTTCAGCATCTGGTACTGCAGGCTGAAGAAATAGCAGGTCTGTGCGACCCTCAGCGTATGCTGCAGAAGCCCGCCCATGAAGCCGTGGTGCACCGCTTTTGCCGCCGAATGCACTTTGAACTCTGCGATGAATTTCGGATCCTTCACAAAATAGGACTCCAGAAGCTCCCGAAGTTTCGGATGTTCCACCTTATTAACGAGCCACATCAGCTCCTCATACATTTTGTCAATGTCCAGTCCCGACGCGGGGATGTACTCCTTCTGGTCGTATTCACCCTCCTGCGCCTTGCGGATGCGGCGGATGTTAAGCTGCGGCGAACCGTTGTAATTGATCACGTCGCCCTCAACCAGGATGAAATCCATGGCTTCAAAGTTCTCGATGCTGTTCGTGAGGTCCCAGACCTTTCCGTCGAGCTGCCCCGTCTTGTCCTGCAGTTTCAGCGAATAATAGGTCCGTCCGTTTTTGGTGGTTCCGGTCACTTTCTGTCTGCACAGGAGCACCTGTGAAATGTGCTGGCCTTCGTGAATGTCTTTGACGTATAACATGAATCTTTTTCTCTTTCTAAACCGGTTCTGTCCGGTAAAATTCCTTATCTTCTTTCACCCGGCGTCACCGGGATTTCCAGCGGCTCGTAACCTGAGGGTCCTCTGCGTTCGATCCCGACCGTGATTTCCCTGTAAGGTTCCACAATATCCATCCACAAAAGGAGCATGTGGTTCGTGTTCACCGAGCCCGCATCGACGCGGACAAGCCGGTCTCCCGGCAGAAACCCCGCGTCATAGGCCGGGCTGTCCGGCGTCACTTCCTGAATATACAGGCCGGATGGAATCCCCAGCGCTTCCGCCTCGTCCGCGGACACATCCCTGCAGCGGATCCCGAGATACGCGGTTCCGGCGCCGGAGCACATGTCTTCAAGGAGGTATTTCAGTGGGCTGATTCCCCAGGCTGTAAGGATCACGCCTTCGGTGCAGCTGTCATCCGAAACGAGCCCGATAAGCTCATTGTTCTCATTCAGGAGAATTCCCTGCTCGCCCGGATAGTGCAGCATTCCGGTGGAGATTTTCTGCACGTAGCCGTCGACTGTCGGCCGGTATTCCTCGATGTAGGAAACGGAACCTTCATTCAGGCCGTTCCCGGCCTCGGGAGAAAAGCCGGAGAACCAGACCGGGTCTGCGACCGATACAGTGAGGGAATTCCCGAGCGGAATCACCTCGTAATGATCCGCTAATGCTTCTTTCTCCGCACGCAGTATCGTAAGTCCGCTGATGCTGTCCGCCTTCTGGAACTCGGCCGGACATGAAACGCCGTCAACCTGTATCGTAATCTCTGTTTCCGGTGTATCAAGGCCCACCGCATTCGTCAGGACCAGCACATATTCGGAGTTCTCCGCTGCGATCACGCCGTACAGCTCGCGTTTCTCACGGATTGCCGCCGAAAGCCAGTCGGTTGCACCGGTTTCAAGTGCAGATATGCGTACTGTCGATTTTCGGATGTCCAGTGCGCGTTCCGGAAGTGTCGGAACCCGGTCTAGGGATTCACCGGCTTCGGTACTTTCCTGCGCAGTATCGGTGCCGCCGCTTTCGGATTCACTGCTTCCCGGATCGTCGGTTTCCGTACTGCCGCTTTCCGACGCGCTTTCTTCTTCCGATTCGCTCCCGCTTTCTGCAGGCTCCGTTTCGTCC
The DNA here is from genome assembly GCA_902772745.1 of uncultured Eubacteriales bacterium. Classification (GTDB taxonomy): domain Bacteria; phylum Bacillota; class Clostridia; order Lachnospirales; family Lachnospiraceae; genus UBA1267. Next base: position 11,036 of record CACYBV010000065.1, on the reverse strand, counting down.
CGGGTTTCGGTTTCCGGAATGCTTTCGGATCCCGACTCCGCTTCCGGGGTATCTTCGGACCCGGTTTCATCTTCCGCAGGCGTGCTGTCATCCTCCGATTCGGATTCCGTGCTCTCAAGAGATTCGTCCGTTTCCGGCTCCGGCGTGGACGGCGGCGTTTCCGACGAAGACGGCGCTTTTTCCGTTGCGCGGGTTTCCGAAGACCACTGCGCAGTCTCCGCCTCCCCGGTTTCGCCGCTCTCGGGGCTTACGGAAATGTCGTCCCGGGCGATGATGATGGCTTCGATCGAAGGAGATTCCTGCGCTTCATTTCTTTTCAGCGTTTCCTGCATCAGATAGAAAACCGCACCGGCCGACGCGCCAAAAAGCACCGAAGCTCCCAGAACCGCACCGATGATGCCGAGTATCTTTTTATATTTTTTTCTCGGAACGATTTTTTCCCGGATAAATTTCCGTTCGCGTTCCTGTTTGTCGCCGCCCAAACGTTCTTCCTTTCTGTGTTTTCTGTATCATATCAGCCGGAATCCTCCGGGGCGTCCGACCCGTATTTGTCCCGTGTCGTCAGTCCGACATCCCTGAAAATGCTCTCTGTTCTTTCACGGAGTGCCGGAACAGATACATTATATCGAATTATTCGCGAAATGTAAAGACACTTGCATGCGGGCGTTTTCTATTGTATAATCCTCAATATGAACGAAAAAGTCCTGAAAACTCTTGAATATGATAAAATCATCACGATGCTTCTCGAAAAAGCGCTGACGCCCATCGGGAAGGAAAAAGTGCAGGCGCTCGTGCCCTCAGACTCCCTTCCGGACATCCGGGAATGGCAGGCGGAAACCGCTGCGGCTCTTCAGCGTCTGGTGCGCTTCGGCGCGCTTTCCTGCTCCGGTGCACGGGACATCCGGCCGTCCCTGATGCGGCTTAAGGTGCAGTCCAATCTCGGAATCGTCGAGCTTCTCAACATCAGTTCGGTGCTTCGGACCGCGGCGCGCGTGAAAAGCTACGGACGGAAGAACGACGACGAGGAGAACCCGGACGTTCTGACCGGTTTTTTCGCCGAACTGGAGCCTTTGACTGCGCTGCAGCATGAGCTTGACCGCTGCATCCTCTCGGAAGAGGAAATCGCGGACGATGCAAGCCCGAAACTGCACGCGATCCGCCGCAAGATGGCAGGCGTCTCGGCAAAAATCCACGCCGAGCTGAATTCGGTGCTACTCTCAAACAGCAGCTATCTGCGCGACAATGTCGTCACCATGCGGAACGGCCGCTACTGCATTCCCGTAAAATCCGAATACCGCTCCCAGGTCTCAGGAATGATCCACGACGAGTCCGGTACCGGTTCCACGGTCTTTATCGAGCCGATGGGCGTAATCCGCCTGAACAACGAACTTCGGCAGTACGAAATCGACGAGCAGAAGGAAATAGAAGTGATTCTCGCGAATCTCTCCGCGATGGCCGCCGACCATATCACGGAGCTTGAGACGGACCTCACGATCCTTTCACATCTGGATTTCGTCTTCGCGAAGGCTTCTCTTGCGCGTGAGATGGACGCATCCGCCCCGGTCTTCAACACGGAGCGCAGAATCGTCCTGAAAAAAGCGCGTCATCCGCTTCTTGACAGACACAGAGTTGTCCCGATCGACCTTCGGCTCGGAGACGATTTTTACCAGCTGATCGTGACCGGCCCCAACACCGGCGGCAAAACGGTTTCCCTGAAAACCCTCGGTCTTCTGCAGCTGATGGGCCAGGCGGGGCTGCACATTCCGGCTTTCGACGGATCGGAACTGGGCATTTTCCGGGAAATCTATGCGGATATCGGCGACGAGCAGTCGATCGAGCAGAGTCTCTCGACCTTCTCCTCGCACATGACCAACATCATCCGGATCCTTCAGGATGCGGATCTGGATTCGCTTGTCCTTTTCGACGAACTCTGCGCCGGAACCGATCCCTCGGAAGGCGCGGCGCTCGCGATTTCGATCCTCGATTTTCTTCGGCGGATGCAGGTCCGGACGATGGCGACGACGCACTACAGCGAGCTGAAGCTCCACGCGCTTTCAGAGCCCGGCGTTGAAAATGCCTCCTGCGAATTCGACGTCGCGACGCTTTCCCCGACCTACCGGCTGCTTCTCGGAATCCCCGGAAAGAGCAACGCCTTCGCGATCTCCGAAAAGCTCGGACTGCCTGCCTATATCATCGACGAGGCAAAGGCACATATCGACAGCGATACCGAACGCTTTGAGGACGTGATCAAAAACCTCAACGATACCCGGAAGGAAATGGAACACCAGAAGATGCGCGTGAACGAGCTCAGGTCCCAGGCTGACCGCATGAAAAAGGACCTCGAAACCCGCGAACAGCGTCTCGCCGACGAAAAAGAGAAGATTCTCGAACGCGCCCGCACGGAAGCCCGTCAGATTCTCGCCGACGCCAAAGAGCAGATGGATCAGGCAATCCGGATGGCACAGAAATCCGGCACGGCGGACATGCGCGAGATGGAGGCAATGCGTACAAAGACACGCGAGCAGATGGACCGGCTGAACGAGAAAAACGCAAAGCCGAAGGAAGTCCGGAAAACCTCGACAAAAGCCTCCGAACTTCATATCGGCGACGGTGTCTTTGTCCACTCGCTGAATCTTCGGGGCACCGTTTCCACGCTTCCGGACCAGAAGGGCAACCTTTTTGTACAGATGGGCATTCTCCGGTCTCAGGTACACATCTCCGACCTGCAGAAGCTGGAGGAAAATACGGTGAGCCTCGACGGAAAGAAAGTCCAGAGCGGCGGCACCAGCACCGCCGGACTCAGCAAAGCCGGATCTATCAGCGCCGAGATCAACCTGATCGGAAAACGCGTCGAGGAAGCCCTTCCGGAACTGGAGAAATATCTCGACGACGCGTATCTGTCGCATCTTCCGCAGGTCCGCATCGTACACGGCAAGGGCTCCGGCGCGATGCGCGCGGCGGTCCAGCAGTTCCTGAGGCGTCAGAAATTCGTAAAGGAATTCCACCTCGGCGAATACGGAGAAGGCGATTCCGGCGTGACAATCTGCGTGTTTAAATAAACCGTCAATCCTGTCGATAAAGCCCTGGGATCCCCCGGCTTCGCCCGGGATGACAGAACGGATCACCCGAACGGCAGACCGTGGATGTCATGTCGAGCGAGGCGGAGTCGAGACATCCTATACGGATATCGATAACATAACAGGATGAAAGAAAGGCAGCGTAAAAATGGCAGCAGATAAACAGAAAGTTCTCATCGTGGATGATGACGAGAACATCGCAGAACTGATTTCCCTCTATCTCCTCAAGGAGTGTTATGAGACCAGGATCGTTCATGACGGAGAGTCGGCGATCCGGGAATTCCAGTCCTTCCGGCCGAATATCGTGCTTCTGGACCTGATGCTTCCGGGCATCGACGGATACCAGGTCTGCCGCGAGATTCGGAAAAACTCCTCCTGCCCGATCATCATGCTCTCCGCAAAGGGCGAGGTTTTTGACAAGGTTCTCGGGCTTGAACTGGGCGCGGACGACTATATGGTCAAGCCCTTCGATTCCAAGGAACTTGTCGCGCGCGTCAAGGCAATCCTTCGGCGCACTGCACAGGAACCCGAAAAAGAACCCGCCGTGCTGCAGGGCGATTTCGTCGAATACCCGGGGCTCTCGATCAACCTTACAAACTACTCTGTGACTTTCCGGGGACATAAGGTCGAAATGCCGCCAAAAGAGCTTGAACTTTTGTATTTCCTTGCAAAATCACCGAACCAGGTCTTCACGCGGGAGCAGCTTTTAGACCGGATCTGGGGCTACGAATATATCGGCGATACCCGTACGGTCGACGTTCACATCAAGCGTATCCGCGAAAAGCTCGAAGGCAGCGAAGACTGGGCGGTTGCTACTGTCTGGGGCGTCGGCTACAAATTCGAGGTTCGCCAATGAAACTCCCGCTCCGCCTGAAATTTGCCCTGGGCTTTATACTCATTGCAGTCGCAGGCTTCTCTTTTGTGTACTTTTTCAGTGCACGTTTCGCGGCAAGCCAGGCAGAACGCAGTGTCCTCTCGACCCTGTACCGTGACGCGAACTATCTCGCAGCCGCCTACAAAGTCAACACGGGAACCGTCAATCAGGGGCAGATCGAGGCAATGGCCTACGCTTCGGGCTCGGACATCTGGATTCTCGACCTTCAGGGCAATGTCGCAGCGAGTTCCGGAAATGCCCACGCGCCGGAGCGTGTCGACGGCTTCAATCCGACCGAAGGCGAAGCAAGCTATTATATGACCGGGAATTTTTACGGCTGCTTTTCGGAAGAAGTTCTGAGCGTGTACTATCCGCTGACGCAGGGCGTCATCACGAACGGCTATATCGTCCTGCATTACCCGATGCAGACCATCCGTGTTGACGCCGACCGGAGGCTGAACGCGGCTTACCTTGTCTACGGCGGTCTCATGGGCTTATTGCTGCTGTTTTTGATCTGCATGGAGTTTGCGGTCGTCCGCCGCATCAAAAAAGTCCAGAAAGCCGGGCACGAATACGCAAACGGAAACCTCAGCTACCCTCCGGATGTCCGCGGCCGGGATGAAATCGCCCGGATTTCCCAGACGCAGGAGGATCTTGCCCGGCAGATCCTCAGCGCTTCCGAGGATCAGCACCGTTTCCTCGCGAACATTTCCCATGATTTCCGGTCACCTTTGACTTCGATCCGCGGCTATATCACCGCCATGCAGGACGGTACCATTCCACCGGAAATGCAGGGGAAATATTTTGGTGTCGTTCTCAATGAAACCGAGCGCCTTACGAAGCTCGCAAACGGCCTCATTGATATGACGCAGCTCGAGAACGGCATCATTCTGGACCGTTCCCGCTTCTGCATCAATGACCTCATACGGGAAATCCTGCCGACCTTTGAGGGACCGGCCTATGATAAAGATCTGTCTTTTGATGTGACCTTCGAAGAAGAGCATGCTTATGTAGTTGCGGACCGCGCCCGTATCCAGCAGGTCATCTACAATCTTGTGGACAACGCAATCAAGTTCAGCAACAGCGGTTCAACCGTGGATATCTCGACACAGCTTCACGGTGACCGGATCTTCGTCTCGATCACTGACCACGGCGTTGGCATTGAAAAGGAAAACCTCGGAAAGATCTGGGAACGCTTCTACAAAACAGACAGTTCCCGGGGCCGCGACAAAAAAGGCACCGGTCTCGGGCTCTCGATCGTCCGTGAAATCATTCAGGCCCATAAGGAAAATATCGACGTCATCTCCACGCCCGGTGTCGGCTCCGAATTCATCTTTACTCTGCCCAGGGAATAAAGCCCGGGACGAAGGACACTGCAAAAGCGCCCGGAGGAAGCGAACGCTACCTCCGGGCGATTTTTTGCATCAGTCCCTGAAATTCATTTAAAACTGCCGAAGCTTCGGATAATCTGTTTGTAGATAATCGCGGAATCCCTCAGTGGACGGAAATGCGAACTCGCATTGCCGTCTATGTAGATGGTCTCGATCTCGATTTCACGGATCGGAATCTTACGCCGGGCGATATCGAGAAGCACATTCATCTCGTATTCGTAGCGGTCGCCTGCGACTTTCTCCATACCGGGAAGAATCGTCGACCTGAAGGCACGCATTCCGGTCTGCACATCGTAAACCTGCTTATGGGTAGCCGTCCTGAAAAGGAAACGGTTGATATCGTTTCCGACGCGGGAACGCCATGGTGCGTCTTTCGGAAGTACACGGGACCCGAGCCACATGGAATCAGGATGCTCGGAGAGCTTCTCCATCAGCCGCAGCGCGTCCTTCATTGTATGCTGCCCGTCGGAATCCAGCGTGATGATCGAATACTCGCCGATTTCGTTCTCAAGGAGCCACGAAAAGGCACGCTTCAGTGCATGGCCTTTGCCGCGGTTCTTTTTATAGGAAATGATCGACGCGTGCTTCCGGGCTTCCTGAAACAGCGCTGCGTAATCCGGGCCGCTTCCATCGTCCACGATCAGGATTTTAAATCCGTTCTCCGCTGCCTCGTTCACGAGGTCGATCATTCGTCTGTCCGGTTCATATGCGGGAATCACAGCGATTCTCTTTTCCGACATAAGCTGTTTTATACCTCCGATTTATCAGAATCCGATACCTGATCCGCCGAAGCCCATACCGGGAATATGTTTCCGGATTTCCCGCTTCGCTTCCTCGTCGAGTTCATCTTCCTCGTCTTCATCGGGTTCGTTGTCTTCTTCATCCTCAGGCGCATTGATCGGTCCGGAAACAAATACGCTGTCAAGCGACGTCATTGCAGTATTGGTATTCTCGTCCTTCTTCTCGCCCTTCGTATGATCCCAGACCTCGAAATCGCCGACTCCGCTCTTCAGGTCTTCATCCTTCACATCGATGCCGATGGACTTGCCGAATGCCTTATAACGTTCCTCTGTCAGCCTCTTCCATTCTTTAAGATACTCATCAAACAGATTGTTGTATTCGGCGGCCATAAGGCCCTTCGCCTGATTCTGGTAGATCGTATTCTTCGGATCATTCATTGCAAGCGTCTGGAACATCCTAAGGCTCGCAAGGTAATAGCCTGCTGCAAGATTTGCATTTTTCTGGCTGCGTTTCTTCTCCGTCAGTTTTTTCGCCTTCTGCTCTCCGTTTTCGCGGCAGGCATCACGAAGCTTTTTCGCGGATTCCAGCATGCCCTCCACCTCGTTCTTCAGAAGCACATTTTTCTTGTCGGGCTTCCTCCGAAGCTCGTAAACGCGCTTCTCCAATTTGGTGATCAGGTTGTCAAAGACCTCCGCTTCCTTTTTTCCTTCCTTGTACGCATCTGTCAGCGTTTCCACCAGATGTTCCGCAGCTGTGCTCTTCGGCATAATCTCTCTACCCCTTTCTATCGATGATGTCCCGTAATATGTTAACTTTTATTCGATCGTCAGAATCTCCGAAAAACCGGTGACTTCAAAAATTTCACTGACCACTTCGCTGACATGCGTAAGCTTCATGCTTCCGATTTTCCGCATTTTCTTCTGTGCAGAGAGAAGTACGCGGAGGCCCGCCGAGGAAATATAGTCCAGGTTTTCGAAATCCAGTATCAGTTCCGACACGCCGTCCTCGAGGTTTTCATTAAGCAGTTCTTCAAGATCCGGCGCCGTATTCGTATCCAGACGCCCCGTAAGCGCAACCGTCAGTATGTTCTCTTCCAGTGTTTTTTTGATCTCCATCCGTTCATCCCCCCGTTCTGCTTATGGAATAAAGTTCAGATTGATATAATCACAGTTCCCCGTATGACTCAGCCACAGGACACCTTCCGGCGTTTCAAACGCGCAGTAAACCGTTCCCTCCTCTTCATCATCCTCGTCAAAGGACTGCATGCCAGATGAAATGGTCTTTCCAAAACGCGCCCGCAGATTCTTTTTGCAGTCATCATAAGAAATCTCATGCGAGATCGCATAATATCCGCAGGTAATCGGTACGCCGATCTCCTCCTCTGCACCGAGTTTGATGCCTCCATAGGCATAAGCCCCGAACAGCTGTCCTTCGGTCAGGATTTCGGAGCGCTCCGAAGAAACGCTTTCCGCCGGCGCTCCGCATTCTTCGGGTGTCCGCCCGAGATACTTTTCGCAGTCGAGAATATCCTCGACATAGAAAACTCCCGAGCCGTCCTGAGATGTCGAATCATCCGTTTCGCTGTCCTGCGGTTTTCCTTCAAACAGCTCCGTAAAGAGGCTTTCGAGATCCTCTTCTCCGAGAGATTCCTCTTCAGCTTGCTGTCCTGACAGGCTTTCCTCCGCTTCCGGCCGGGCGAATGATGAAACAGGCGGATCGGATCCGCCGGAACGGTCTGTCTCTTCGGACTCATCCGAGGCTTCGGCCGCATCGGAATTATCCGTCCCATCATCCCCGGTTTCTCCGTCCTCCTCGTCATCGTCTCCGTTGTCGCCGAAATCCGCATCCGTAAGCGGTCTTCGGAGGCGGTCCCTGAACGCAATGATCAAAAACGCTAAGGCGCCGACAAACAGGACAAGACAGCCGATCATGATCAGTATTAGTTTTGCTCTGTCACTCATGAAAGCCTCCCTGCATCAGAGTTCAAGACAGTCATGGGATTACCTGCCAAATCCGAGTGCAGGCTTATCAGTTCAAATTATTCCTGCCGCTTGCGGATTCCGATTCAGCGCGTTCTGCGGATCCTGCTGCGGATTCCGGTTCACATTATTCTGGTTCTCCACTCTGCGGTTGATCTGCAGCTCCTGCCGCTTCAGACTGACAAATTCCTTGCTGATATTGGTAATCATGCCGCTTGCCGTCCGTTCGTTGTTTCCGTGCAGGATTTTCTCCCGATACGGCTGGTTCGTCACAAAATCACGCGCCATTTTTTTGATGGTCGGATCGTTCAGATACTGTAAATATTTCTGATCAAAGTCATTTACATCCACAACCTTTTCCGCCCGGCCGTTCACTTCCATCCGATAGACCGGAATCGTGCTGCCGGCAATAGAGGCCGCAAATACTTTCAGTGTCTGCTGTTCGTCCAAAACAGGATTGTTCGCAAAATTGTCGATCTTAAGTCTCGCGCCAGTTACAATGCTGTATTGCTCGCCGGGGAATTGCGGAAGGTTATTCGCGCCGATATGGTCGTCGAACATCTTTCTCTGACGATTGGGATCCGCATTGCGCGGATCGTAAATCTCCGGAATTCCCTGCTCAGGCTGCGCGTTCTGAGGCTGGTTCCGGTTGTTTCTTCCCGGAACATACTGGCCATACCGCTCCAGTCCCCTGATCACCCTGCGGTCGAGACGCGGATTCGCTCTCTGCTTCTCGTAAGCCGCTTCCAGGCCGGCAGCTTTTTCTCTCTGTCGTTCAAGTGCAATCTCCAGCGAAGCAGCGGTCTTGTCCCGCCGGGTCAGCTGTTCGTTCAAATTCCTCCGGAATTCCGGATCGCCCATGTACTGATCCAGAAGGCGGTGGAAAGCAGGATCCTTTTCGATCTCTTCCGCTTTCTCCCGGAATGTACGTTTGCTGATCGAAGTGCCGGGGTCCGCTTCCTGTGCCATCCGATGCGATGCAAGCGCCATCGACAGGGCTTTTGAAGCCATATACCGGTTCAGCGGGCCGGATGCGATCATCCGGGTTGCGGCGTTGAACTGTCCGTTCGCCGTCGCTCTGATATGGTTTCCTGTTCTATTGCAGAGACCGACGCCCATACTTCTCAGAGAATAAAGATTACGGCCATCCACGATCTTTTTCCGATATTCCTGGTCCTCCAGGGTCCGTCTGAAAGCTGAGCCCGGCTGCATCAGACGCCGTCTCTCCTTTTCAACCTCAGAGGGAAGTACAATCAGTCCGGTTCTGCCCTTGGTAATGTTACAGATTGCCGCCATCGTCGCCAGGTGTTCATCTGTCGGCTGTTTTCTGAAGTCCGCCTTGATCTGGTTGAGCAGTTCTTCACCGGTGACGGATACACCGGTTACGCGTCCCGGCAGGAATGCACTCGGCTCCACGGTCTTGGTTGCCTGTGCAATATTAATCTTATTGCAGTAGTCCTCGAACTCCTCCGGTTTCATGTAGCGCTTCAGCACACACATGGCTTCCTTGAACGCGGGTACAAATTTGCCTTTAGGTGTTCCGCCGGGGACATCAGTGCCTTTATTAATATAAAGTTTTGTCAGGTCGATCAGTTCTTTGACCTGACGGCCATGCGGCTGCAGACCGGGTCTCATGACGTTGTTGATCATCGTCGGAGAACCCGTCACCTTCTCGAAATGCTTCCACTTCTGTACCATCAACTGATACTGCGGATTCTTCTTTTCGATTTTCGCAGGAGATTTCTCATCGCCATGCTTCTTCAGGAGCGAAGCGCTGACGTTTTTCAGGAAAGCATTGTCATCCTCCAGGCGGTCGTCCGGCCGCTTATAGCTCTCCAGTCTCTGCGTCATGGCGTTTTCCACATCCGCCATGACTCTGACTAGTTCCGGACCGTCTGCATTCTCAACCGCTCTTCGGACAACCTGCTGATGGGTCTGCATCATTTCCTTAAGCGACGGTGTTTTCTGGAAAGTCTCGGAGAACTTTGCGAGTTGGTTCCAGTCTACGAGCGTATTACCCGAGCTTCCTCCCATCAGCATCTGCGCCGCCAGCATATTCGAGATAATGCCTTCATTGAGCGGTGCATCCGGAGCACGCCTCACAGAATCGGCAATCGCATCAATATACTGACGATAGGTCATACGGCCGTCCTGAATCTGTACCTGCTGCTGCGGCTGAGGCTGATCTATTTCCTCACCCTCGATGTTCTCGTTGTTATTGACGAATATCTCGTCATTGAGATCCACCTCGATGACTTGCGGCCTGTCCTGCTGCCGTTGCTGCTGTTGCTGCTCTTCGCGCTCCGCTTGTAACACAAAATCCGGAACCGGATTGACCGGCCGCGCCTGATTGACCGGCTGTGCCTGACGAGGGTCAGGCCCCGCGACATTCCAGAACTGCGGATTATTCAGCCGGGCTCCTTCCTGCTGCGGACGCTGCCCAATCTCGAGCCTGCGCTGCCGGTAATTGTCAACCGTGTTTTTGATGAAAGCTTCCGGAGAAGGATTCTGTCCGCCCAGAAGGTTCTGCCGGTACTGCGGGTCCGCCATAAAGGACTGTGCCATCTGCCGAACCGCAGGATCATTCTGGAAACGTTCATAGCGCTGGCTGTATTCATCCGCATCGATAACAGGAACCTCTCCCTGCTCTGTCTGCGCACGGAAGAGAACCATCTCGGAAAGCGCAAGTGTTCCCGCAATATGGTTCAGGACGATCTGCGGATCCGCGAAAGCATTCTGCGGATTATTGGGGAAATTCCTGACCTGCGAAAACGGCTCCACCGCCGTCGTATAGTTCCGCCGGTTAAAAATCGGAAGCACTCCCTGAACATTGTTGTCCAGGACTCTCGCGGGCTGATGCGGCACCGTTGGGTCGTACGGCTCCATCAGCGCGTTGTGGTCCACCCGTTCATAGACCATCTGTCCCCGTTCATCACGACGGACACGGAGGTTGGCACCGTAGAATTCTTCCGCT
>CACYBV010000064.1 GCA_902772745.1 uncultured Eubacteriales bacterium | reverse complement strand
GTGAACATCCGCTTCTACACGGATTACGGGAAGATCCGCCAGGATGTGCTCACCAACATGAAAACGAACACCACCCCGAATGTCTGCATCACCTACCCCGACCACATTGCAACCTATCTCACCGGGCAGAACGTCGTCGTTCCCCTTGATGACCTGATGGCGGATAAAAATTACGGGCTCGCGGGATCGGCGCTTAAATTCGACGGGCCATCGCAGGATGAAATCGTCCCGCAGTTTCTCTCGGAATGCGCCTTCCAGGGATATTATTATGCGCTCCCCTTCATGCGCTCGACGGAAGCCTGCTATGTCAACAGGGAGTTTGTTGAAGCTTTGGGCTATGAGCTTCCCGAAGTCCTGAGCTGGGACTTTGTCTGGGAGGTTTCGGAGGCTGCGATGAAGAAGAACGCGGACGGTACCTTTGCCGTAAACGGCCAGAAGGTCATGATCCCCTTCATCTACAAGTCCACCGACAACATGATGATCCAGATGCTGAGACAGCAGGGAGCGGATTATTCGACGGATCAGGGCGATATCCTGATTTTCAATGATACGACAAAGGAAGACCTCTTCACGATCGCCTCGCACGCCGGGACCGGCGCCTTCTCGACCTTCAAGATTTCGAGCTATCCCGCCAATTTCCTGAACGCGGGCCAGTGTATTTTCGCGGTCGACTCGACGGCGGGCGCGACCTGGATGGGATCTCACGCCCCGCTTCTCGACATCGCCGAAGACAAGCTCGTGGAATTCCAGACCGAAGTGCTTCCGATCCCGCAGTTCGACCCGGAGAATCCGAAAATGATTTCCCAGGGGCCGTCTCTGTGCGTCTTCAACAAGGAAGACCCGCAGGAAGTCCTTGCGTCCTGGCTTTTCACGCAGTATCTGCTTTCAAACGAGGTCCAGATCGCTTATTCCGAGACGGAAGGTTATCTTCCGGTCACCGAAAAAGCACAGAATGATCCTTCCTATCAGGACTATCTCTCGCGGATCGGTGAGGACAGCGAGGAACATTATGACGTCAAGATCCGGGCTTCGAAGCTTCTGATGGCAAACACCGGGAACACCTTTACAACTCCGGTCTTCAACGGCTCCGCTTCACTCCGCGACGCCGCGGGAGCGCTGATCGAGGACGTCACCAAGTCCGTCCGCAGAAAGAAAACGGTCGACGAGTCCTACATCGAGAATCTCTATGGGGAAGTTACCTCTCTTTATCACCTGGACCAGATCGTCAAATCCGACGAGAACGGGATGCCTGTAAGAAAGGCTCTGGGGCCGCTGCCGAAAACCGCAGTCCGGCTCCTTGCGATTCTCGCCGCGGCCTGGGTGCTGATCGGGGTATACTTCGTCATAAAGACCGTAAAGGAGAAGAAAAAATAATTGTGAATACGAAGTGAATTTCTGTTTTTACGCTTGATTTTACAGGAAAAACCGTTATAATAAACATGCGGGCTTTCGCGGGTCCGCATGTGTTTTTATGCCCTGAGAATGGGATTTGAAAACAACAATCATTTATGAGGAGGAAAAACATGGTTAAAAAATTACTCGCGGTACTTCTTGCCGCAGTGATGGTGCTCTCTCTTGCGGCCTGCACCAAGAAGGCGGAAGAGACGACAGCCGCTGCGCCGGAAACGACGACAGAAGCGGCTTCGGAAACCGAAGCGCCGGAAACAACGGCTGCACCGGAAACCGAGGCTCCGACTGAGAAGGAAGATGCGGAAACGGCTGCGCCGGAGACCGAAGCGCCGACCGAAAAAACTGAAACCGAAGCACCTTCCGAGAATGTTTCGGAAACTCCCGCCGAGGGCGTGATGAGCTATGATGAGTACATGGCGGCCGCTGTCGACGATGAAGTCACAATCGAGGCTTATTTCCAGGCAGCCCAGTCCTGGTGGGACAACAAGGCGACCCTGTACCTGCAGGATAAGGACGGCGGATACTTCGTGTACAACGCTTCCTGCACTGAGGAACAGTACAATACCCTTCAGCCCGGTGTCAAGGTGCTCGTTACCGGCTACAAAGCGGAATGGGCAGGTGAAATCGAAATCGCCGATGCGGCCTTCGAAGTCGTTGATGACGGTGACACTTACATTGCGGCTGCAGCGGATGTAACAAGCCTTCTTGGGAGCGCTGATTTAGTTGCACACCAGAATCAGCTTGTCGCATTCTCCGGCATGACGGTTGAAGCTTACGACGAAAGCGGCGCCGCTTTCGCGTACAAGGATCCGGATAAGAAAACCGACGACCTGTATTTCAAGGTTTCAAAAGACGGCGAAACCTATGAATTCTGCGTGGAATACTATCTCACCAACGAAGAAACCGATGTCTACAAGGCAGTCGAGCAGCTTCAGGTCGGCGATGTCGTTGATCTTGAAGGCTTCCTGTACTGGTATGAAGGCGCAAACCCGCACATTACGAGCGTGAAGCCGGCCGGAGCCTCCGAAAGCAGCGATGTCATGAGCTATGCGGATTACATGGCTGCGGAAATGGATTCCGAAGTGACAGTCGAAGCCTATGTCCAGGCGACGCAGTCCTGGTGGGACAATAAGGTCAAGATCTACGCGCAGGATGCGGACGGCGGATACTTCATCTACGATGCCGCCTGCACCGAAGAGCAGAATGCCGAACTCGTTCCCGGCGTCAAGATCCGCGTGAACGGCTACAAGGCCGAATGGGCCGGTGAAGTCGAAATCGCTGACGCAACTTTCGAAGTGCTTGCCGATGAAGAGCCCTTCCTCGCGGAGCCGGTGGATGTCACGGAATTCCTCGGCAAGGATGAAATCGGCGCTTATCAGAACCAGCTCGTGAAATTCACCGAACTCACCGTGGAAGACTACGGCGACGGAAACGCTTTCGCATATAAGAATGCGGAAGAAAAGACCGACGACCTGTATTTCAAGGTCTCAAAAGACGGCGAGACCTACGAATTCTGTGTAGAATATTATCTCTGCAATGAAGAGACCGATGTCTACAAGGCAGTCGAGCAGCTTCAGATCGGCGATGTAATCGACGTTGAAGGTTTCCTGTACTGGTACGAAGGCATCAACCCGCATGTAACGAGCGTTACCGTAAAGTAACCTCAGGGAACTGCTTCAGATAAGCCAAAAATGCAAAGCCCTGTTTCTTCAGGTTTTTCCGAAGAAGCAGGGCTTTTTTATGTCGTTCGGGCATACAGGGACAAGCCCCGTACAACATTTTACAGCATCTCTGCGATCTCGTAAATCATCCGTTCCGTCTCCGTCCATCCGAGGCAGGGGTCGGTGATGGATTTGCCATAGACGCCGCCGCCCACAGGCTGCGCACCGGACTCAATGTAACTCTCGACCATGAAGCCTTTGACAAGCTTTTTGATGCGCGGGTCGTAACTGCGGCTCTGCAGGACTTCGCGGATGATCCGGGGCTGCATAAAGGGATCCTTGCCGGAGTTGGAGTGGTTTGTATCAATCAGCGCCGCCGGATGCGGAAGTTCCGTCTTCTCAAAGAAATCACAGAGAAGCTCGAGATCCTCGTAGTGGTAGTTCGGCTGGTGCTGGCCATGCTTGTTCGTAAAGCCACGGAGGATAGCATGGGTATAGGGGTTCCCGAAGGAGTGCGCTTCCCAGCCGCGGTAGATAAAGGTATGCTCGTGGTGCGCGGCGAGGATTGCGTTCATCATGACCGAATAATCTCCGCTCGTCGGATTCTTCATGCCGACCGGTACCTCGATTCCGGAGGCCGTGAGCCGGTGCTGCTGGTCCTCTACGGAGCGCGCGCCGACAGCGACATAGACCAGGATGTCGTCAAGGTATTTGTGGTTTTCCGGGTAGAGCATTTCATCCGCACAGCCGAAGCCCGTCTCTGCAACCGCACGCATATGAAGCTCCCGGGTCGCGATAATACCCTTGAAGAGGTCCGGCTTGTCGGTCGGGACAGGCTGATGGAGAAGGCCTTTGTAACCGTCGCCTGTCGTTCTGGGCTTGTTGGTATAGATCCGCGGGACGATCATGATCTTCTCTTTCACTTTTTCCTGCACCGGGCAGAGTCGCGAAATATAATCGAGCACGCTGTCCTCGTTGTCCGCGGAACACGGCCCGATCACGAGAAGCAGGCGGTCGGAGCGGCCGTCGAGAATCTGCTTCAGCTCCAGCACCTTCCTTTCCATTGTCTCGCTGACGGAATGCGTCACCGGGAACATTTCCTTGACTTCCATCGGAATCGCAAGTTTGCGGTAAAAATCCATATTCATGATAGTGTTACTCCCTGTTGATAAATGAGCATCCAAATCTCTGATTTGGCACCTTCGAACTTATAAAGAGCCGACATCCCTTGTGTACAGACAAAGTGAGGAAAGGCCCCGGCTCACGTCGTTTTGCTCGGGATGTCTTCCCCGCCGGATGGCAATTATCCTTACTTTTTGTCGAACCAGCCTCTTCTCTCGGTCGAAATCCGCATCTTCCGGCGCATGCCCTCCGCGTCCTCCGCGGCGAGCATGTCTCGAAACTCTGTGAAT
>CACYBV010000063.1 GCA_902772745.1 uncultured Eubacteriales bacterium | reverse complement strand
GGACGCCGTTCTGCCCGGGATCGGCGGCCAGACGGGGCTCAACCTTGCCGTACAGCTCGAAAAGAAGGGGATCCTCCGGGAATGCGGGACGGAATTGCTTGGCACGGACAGCCGTTCGATCGAGCAGGCGGAGGACCGGGAACTGTTCAAAAAACTCTGCGAATCCCTTGGAGAACCGACCCTGCCCTCCGAAACTGCGCATTCAGTCGAAGAAGGTCTTGCGGCTGCCGAAAAGATCGGCTATCCGGTCGTGCTCAGGCCTGCCTTTACGCTTGGCGGAACCGGCGGCGGATTTGCGGACAATGCGGATGAATTCCTTTTCCTGATGAAACAGGCGCTTGAGGTTTCGCCGGTGCATGAAGTGCTTGTCGAAAAAAGTGTCAAAGGCTTTAAGGAAATTGAATACGAAGTCATCCGGGACCGAAACGATACCGCGATCACCGTCTGCAATATGGAAAACCTGGACCCCGTCGGCATTCATACGGGGGACTCGATCGTCGTCTGCCCTTCGCAGACCCTGACAAATAAAGAATACCAGATGCTCCGAAGCAGCGCGCTTCGGATGATCCGTGCGCTTCAGATCGAAGGCGGCTGCAATGTGCAGTTTGCGCTGGACCCCGACTCGTTTCAGTACTACCTGATCGAGGTGAATCCGAGGGTTTCCCGTTCCTCGGCGCTTGCCAGCAAAGCCAGCGGCTATCCGATTGCTCGGGTGTCCGCAAAAATCGGCATCGGAATGACGCTCGATGAAATCCGGCTCGCCAACACGCCCGCGGCTTTCGAACCGGCGCTGGATTATGTCGTGACCAAGCTTCCGCGCTTTCCCTTCGACAAATTCGCCGATGCGGACAATACGCTTTCAACCCAGATGAAGGCGACGGGAGAGGTGATGAGTGTCGGAAGAACTTTTGAGGAAAGCCTTCTCAAAGGCATTCGTTCGCTGGAAGCCGGAGCGTTTCACATACATCTTAAGAAGTTTGACGGGATGGAAACCGGGGAAATGCTGGAATACATCCGAAACGGCAGAGACGACCGGATCTATGCGATCGCCGAGCTTCTGCGGCGCGGCTTAAGTCCGGAACGCATCCGGGACATCAGCAGGATCGATCTGTTTTTTATCCGGAAAATCCGGAATATCGTGGAGATGGAAAAGGCGCTGCAAGCCGCTCCGGAAGATCCCGATCTGCTTCAGGCCGCGAAAAAAAGCGGATTTTCGGACCGGGAGATCGCCTCTCTCTGGAACTGCTCGGAAACAGAGGTCTTCCGTCTCCGCGAAACCCTTCGAATCATGCCCGTATACAAGATGATCGATTCCTGCGCGTCGGAGTTTGACAGCTACATTCCGTATTTTTACTCCACCTATGAGGAGGAAAACGAGTCTCAGGTCTCGAAGCGGAAGAAAATCATCGTGCTTGGCGCCGGACCGATCCGGATCGGACAGGGTGTGGAATTCGACTATTCCACGGTGCATGCGGTGCAGACCATCCGGAAGGCCGGGTATGAGGCCATCATCATCAACAACAATCCGGAAACCGTTTCGACGGATTATACCTGCGCGGACAAGCTGTATTTTGAGCCGCTCTGCCCCGAAGATGTGATGAACATTATCCGCCTGGAGCGGCCGGAAGGCGTCATTGCGACGCTGGGAGGCCAAACGGCGGTCAACCTCGCGGAGCCGCTTTCAGAACGGGGTGCGCGGATCATCGGAACCGGCTGCGAGTCCATTGCACGCGCCGAAGACCGGAAACTTTTTGAAAAACTTCTGCTGGATCTCTCGATCCCGCAGCCGAAAGGAGAGGCCGTTACCGGGGTCGGAGAGGGAATTGATGCGGCCCGCAGGATCGGCTACCCGGTCCTGGTGCGCCCGAGCTATGTCCTCGGCGGACGCGCGATGCAGATCGTAGCGAAAGAAAAGGACATGCAAAATTACCTGAAAACCGCGGTCGAAGTGGACGAGGACAAGCCGGTGCTTGTGGACCATTATATCCGCGGCCGCGAAGTCGAGGTGGATGCGGTCTGCGACGGACGCCGGGTCTTTGTGCCGGGAATTATGGAGCTTGTGGAACGCACCGGCGTGCATTCCGGGGATTCCATCAGCGTCTATCCTTCCTACAGCCTGTCGGAGCAGGTGAAGGAAACGATTCTGGATTATACGGAAAAGCTCGGCCCTGCGATCGGAATCATCGGTCTGTACAACATCCAGTTCATTGTCGATCCCGCGGACCGGGTTTATGTGATTGAAGTGAACCCGCGTTCTTCGCGTACGGTTCCCTTCCTTTCCAAAGCGACCGGTTACAGCCTGGCGGACATTGGAACGCTTGCGATCCTGGGATTCAGCCTGCAGGAACAGGGCCTTTTCCGGCGCTATCCGGAAGAAAAACCGCGGTATTACGTCAAAGTCCCGGCTTTTTCCTTCTCCAAGCTGCGGGGAATGGATGCATATCTCTCTCCGGAAATGAAGTCCACCGGAGAAGCCATCGGCTACGATCCGAGGCTGCACCGTGCGGTCTACAAAGCAATGACCGCAGCCGGCCTTACGCTCCGGAATTACGGAACAGTGCTGGTGAGCGTTGCGGACGAAGACAAGGAGGAAACCATTCCGCTTGCGGCAAGATTTTACCGGATGGGATTCCGCATCGCGGCGACACGCCTTACCGGAGAGTACCTGAACAAGGCAGGCATCCGCACTTCCGTTCTCGGAAAACCGAGCGAGGGCAGTACGGAAGTCCTCGAAGCCATCCGTGCGGGCTATGTGAGCTACGTCATCAATACCCGCGCAATCCTGTCCGGTGTCCATTACGGTGACGGGACAGCGATCCGCCGCTCAGCTTCCGAGAACAATGTCACGATGCTGACTTCTCTCGATACCGTCCGGATGCTCCTTGACGTCCTCGAGGAAATGACTTTCCCGATCTCCACGATCGACGCAGAATAAACCGTGCGCAAAAAGAAGCCGCCCGATCATATAAAAGTACGTCGGGCGGCTTCTGTTTCGGGCTGTCTGCACGCATTACATCCCAAGATAGGTTGCTTCCGGTGTTCCCTGGTTCACATTTTTCCAGCGATTGTAGAAGTTCAGGTATTTCAGGGCATTGAAGTGGAAATCCCCCTTGATCTGATAGACCATGTCCTCATGATAGATGTCAAGACGGTTCTTGCCGAGCATCGTGACCGGCGAATCCGAGAAGGACAGGAGAAGCTCGTTCGGCTTTCCTTCGTCAATGACGATCCGGTCTCCGTAGAGAGAAATTGACGCAGACTCGCGCAGGACTTCTTTCCGTTTGTAAAGGATCACGTGAAGCAGGCTGCATTCGTCCGTGAAGACCGGTTTTTTCAGAAAATCTGCGGGATTCAGTCGGTTGACGAAATCATTCTGATATTCGAACCAATCTGCGGCGAAGCGGAAGGGAGACCTGAAACCGACGCCCTGAAGCTCTTTTGTCGGGAGATAGCGGATTTCCTGACCGCATGTGGTGCAGCGGATGATATCCTTCTCCGCATAATGGCGGGAGAGGCCGCAGTTCGGGCAGACATAAGCGACACGATCGAAAAATTCCGCAGTTTTTTTGGACTCGTAGCGGTAATCAAGCTTCGCTTCATCTTCCCAGAGACCTTCTTTGATCGCCTCATACAGTTCATCATTCGTCATGGACTTGATTTCCTCCGGCTCGATGACCCGGGAGGGATAAGCATGAACGGGACCTTTGCGGACAACGTTGGACCAGCGGGGCTGCATGCCGTAGCCGCCTTCGATCCGGAAGAGCACGATCGGCAGATTGATCATGCGCGCCAGTTTCGCAATCGAAGGATTGATATAGCAGGTACGCCCGGAGTAGGTGCGGTGGCCTTCCGGTGAAATCGAAACCGATCCGCCTTCCTTGGCGACACGGATGCACTGGCGGATCGCCTTTAAATCCAGCGTCTGTTTCTTAATCGGAATCGGTGCGACAGCAAAACGCAGGAAATCCGAAATCCGGCCGTTTGAGAGAATATCTTCCATCGCAAGATGGTAAATCGGAAACCTGAAGGAGATACCTAAAAAAAGCTGGTCAAAGTCGGTCTGGTGATTGTAGAGAATCAGATACTGACGTGATGTGTCGCCCAGGAAGCGGTCCGTTTTTGCGTGACATTTCAGCTTTGTATAGATTTTTCCGGGGAAATAGACAAGTTTCAGGATTATACGGTGACGTTTTCTGACCCATGGCTTTTCTTCCGGTGATTTTTTGTCATTTTCTGTACGCATAAAAGGGCTCCGTTCCGGACGGTAAAATACGGTCTTTGTCCGTCTGCACATCCGGCCTCTATTTTATACCAGCTTTTTCCATATGACAAGTGAAAATTCTATGAAAAAATATACCGGGTATATTTTATCAAGTTGATTCACAGGGGAAAATGTGGTAGAATCCCACACGGGTTTTCCCGCAGAAAGGATGGAGCAGAATTATGAGACAGGCACTGATTTACCAACCGGACGAGCGTATCCGAAAGCTTGCCGCGGCATGGATGAATTCTCTCGGAATCAGGGTTCGTATCGTCGGTGAAAGCGAACTGAAGAAGCCGGTTTCGGAGCTTTTGGGGCTGTCCGGCATTTTCGCGTCGGAAAGAGAAGAAACGGACCCGATGATTAATCCGATACCGCCCGTCACAATGCTTTCCGGCTTTACGGAGGAAGACCTCGACAGTTTCCTTTCGGCAAAAAAAGCCGCTGGAATCACCGGAACCGGCCTGCTTTCGGTCGTTACGCCCGTGAATATCGGCTGGCCGATCGAAAAACTCGCACGGGAACTATTCCGGGAACACGAGGAAATCCGGAAGCTTGAAAAACCGTAAATTCGCCCCTTTACTTTCGCGCGTTAATGTGCTATCATAGTAAAGTGTTTCGGCGCGGAAGAGGAAAAAACCGGAAGCGTGAAACAGGATTATGAATATCGGACGGTAAAAGAAGAGATGAATATCCATTCGGAATCTATTGACAGGCTGTTTCAGAGCTTTCTGAATCTGGAGTCGATTGAGGAATGTTACACTTATTTCGAGGACCTCTGCACCATAAAAGAACTGCAGGATATGGCGCAGCGGCTGGATACGGCAATCCTTTTGTCCAGAGGCTACAGCTACCAGAAAATTACGGATGAAATCGACATCAGCACGGCGACGATCGGACGTGTCAGCAAATGTCTGAACTACGGAAACGGCGGATACCGGCTTGCGATCGACAAGCTGAATGCTGCCGGGAAGACAGGACTTGAATCATGAATCGGGATTATAAACTTCTGCCGGAGGAACAGCTGAATTTTTCGCTCCGGGCGCTTTATGAGGAAAACGGTTACAGCCGCTACCGTATGAATAAATTCGAGGAATACGACCTCTACGCGGGACACAGGGATTTTCTCGCGGCGGACGGTGTAATCACTTTTACGGATCTTTCGGGAAAACTGATGGCGCTGAAGCCGGATGTGACGCTGTCGATCGTAAAAAACACAAGAGACCGCGAAGGCGTATCCGACCGGCTGTATTACAATGAGAATGTGTACCGGGCAGCACGAGGAAAGGATACTTTCCGGGAAATTCCGCAGACAGGCCTGGAGCTTATCGGAAATGTAGGAGACAGGGAGCGCGAGGAAGTCGTGATCCTTGCGCTTCAGACGCTCGATATGGTTCCGGTACGCGGAATGCTCCAGATATCGCACCTCGGGATCCTTCTTGATGTGCTTCGCTCCTTTGGAATTCCCGAAGATGAGCGGAATGCGGTAATCCGGCTGATCGGGGAGAAGAACCGTCATGAACTCGTGAAAGTCCTGCAGGAACTGGGATTTTCCGGGGAGCAGAGGGAACTGTTCATAGATGTCATTTCCTATCGGGCGCCGGCAGAACGGGCGGTGAAGGAACTTCCCTCCCTGCTTTATGATCTGGCAGATCCTGCGCATGCACAGGAATTCGGGAAACTCCTTTCAGAGACGGTCGAAAAAAACAGCGGAAATACGGAGGTGTTTGTCGACTTTTCAGTAGTCGACGACATCCATTATTACGACGGCGTGGTGTTCAAGGGCTTTCTTCCGGGCATCCCCGAATCCGTACTTTCCGGCGGCTCCTATAATGCGCTGATGAAGAAGATGCAGCGGAAAAGTTCCGCGATCGGCTTTGCGCTCTATGTGGACCTCCTGACCGAATACGATGTCTTCGGCACTTCGGAAAAGGCGTCTCGTGAAGGAACGGCTTATTTGAATGTCGCACTTCCGAAGGGCCGGCTCGGCGAGAAAGTTTACAGGGCATTTGCAGATGCGGGCTTTCCCTGTGAGGAACTGCTCTCGGACAGCCGGAAGCTGGTATTCGAGAACCCCGGAGCCGGTGTACGGTATTTCTGGGTGAAGCCTTCGGATGTGGCGATCTATGTCGAACGGGGAGCCGCAGACGTCGGCGTTGTCGGGAAGGATATCCTGCTGGAGTACCGTCCGGATGTTTACGAACTTCTGGACCTCGGGCTCGGAAAATGCAGGATGTGCGTTGCCGGGAGGGAGGACTTCACGGACGACACGAGAAGAAGCCTACGGGTCGCGACGAAGTTCCAGCGGATCGCATCAGACTATTTCCGTTCGATCGGTCGGGACATTGACATCATACACCTGAACGGATCGATCGAAATCGCACCGATTCTCGGCCTTTCCGACGTCATCGTGGACATTGTGGAGACCGGGACGACGCTGCGGGAGAATGACCTGTCGGTACTGACGGAAATCGTTCCGATCAGCGCACGGCTGATCGCGAATAAGGCGGCCTATCCGTTCCGCGCGAAAGAAATTGCGAAACTGCTTTCGGGTCTGTCGGAAAAATAAAGGGGAGGACAGCGATCTTTTCTTTCCGGCTGCCCGGCGTGATATATGAATACATTTTTATGAGGATACCGAAATGATGAAAATACTGAAGGTCGGGGAGGTCTCAAACGACGAGATTTTTGCCCGCACAGAACCGAAAATGAATGTGGAGGAGATTGTCTTAGGCATCATCGCCGAGGTCCGCGAAGAAGGCGACGCGGCACTTCTTCGGCTGACGGAAAAATACGATCATGTGAAGCTTGAATCGCCGGAGGTTGCGGCGGAGGAAATCGACGAAGCCTTCAGAACGGTCGATCAGAAGCTTCTCGACGTTATGGAAAAAGCGGCCGCGAGGATTCGGAAGTTCCACGAACGGCAGCAGAGAAACGGCTTTATTCTGAATGACGAAGACGGAATCGTGATGGGGCAGAAGGTAAT
>CACYBV010000062.1 GCA_902772745.1 uncultured Eubacteriales bacterium | reverse complement strand
CTTGAAAAATTCCCGGACGCGGTGATCCGTGCTTCGGCCGTCACGGGCTACGGGGAGGAGATTATCCGTTCGGCTTTTTCGGTAGACTTCGGTATTGTGGAAACGATCGCGCATTATACGGCTGCGAAACGCTTCCGTCCGGATGTCGACTTCATCCTGGACATCGGCGGACAGGATATCAAGTGCTTCCGTATAAGAAACGGCGCGATCGACAGCCTGTACCTCAATGAAGCCTGCTCCTCCGGCTGCGGTTCTTTCCTGCAGACTTTTGCCGGCGCTCTGGGGCTTACGGCGGAGGAGTTCTCACAGCTTGCGCTCTATGCGAAGAACCCCGTGGACCTTGGTTCCCGCTGTACGGTTTTCATGAACAGTTCCGTCAAGCAGGCGCAGAAGGACGGTGCGACGGTCGAGGACATCGCCGCCGGACTCTCGATCAGCGTTGTGAAGAATGCGCTGTACAAGGTCATCCGCTGTGCGAGCGCGGATCAGCTTGGGAAAAACATCGTCGTCCAGGGCGGAACTTTCCTTTCGGACGCAGTGCTCCGCGCTTTCGAGCAGGAGCTCGGAAAAGAAGTAATCCGGCCGAAATACGCGCCGATCATGGGTGCTTACGGAGCCGCTTTATATGCGAAGGAACGCGCGGAACTCGGCTTCCCCTGCGGCGGACTTCTGGGAAAAGAGGAACTTGCGAATTTCGTCCACGAAGTCCGGGCGACGACCTGCCAGGGCTGCACGAATCACTGCGCGCTGACGATCAACACCTTCTCCGGCGGACGGCGCTTCATCGCCGGAAACCGCTGTGAGCGGCCTATAGCGGCGAAGGCTTCATCCGAGAAGTACGACCTCTACGAATTCAAGACCGAACTTCTGCGTGCCTGCTGTCAGGACAAAAAGGAACCGGGAAAGCCTTCTGTCGGCATTCCTTTTGGCCTCAATATGTATGAACTGCTGCCGTTCTGGCATGCATTTTTCCACCGGCTGGGATTCTCGGTGCTGGTATCCCCGTTCTCCACGAGGGAACTGTACACCAAAGGCCAGCACACGATTCCTTCCGATACGGCCTGCTATCCGGCGAAGCTGATGCACGGACATATCGAGGCGCTCCTTGAGATGAAGCCGGATGCTATTTTCTATCCGGATATGACCTACAATGCGGATGAACATATGGGCGTGAATCACTATAACTGCCCGGTTGTTGCCTACTATCCGCAGGTCTTAAGGATGAACGTGAAAAAGCTTGCGGAAACGACCTATATCGATGATTTCGTGAGCGTCAGCGACCGGAAGAAATTCCTTTCGAGGATGAAGGAGATCATGGCAAAGTACTTCCCTCAGGTAAAGGGGAAGGAAATTGCGGAAGCAACAGAGGAAGCATACCGCGCCTATGCGCAGTATTTCCGGAAAATCCGGGAAAAAGCAAAGGAATTCATGGCGGTTGCACGGGACCGGAAGATTCCGATGATCGTTCTTGCAGGCCGTCCGTATCACGTGGATCCCGAAGTCAACCACGGAATCCACACACTGATCACCCGTCTCGGCGCAGTCGTTCTGACGGAAGATTCTCTCTCGGACCGCGTGGAACCTTTTGAAACCGTTGTCCGCAACCAGTGGACCTATCACGCACGGCTCTATTCGGCAGCGAAATACGTTTCGCAGTCGAAAGACAATATCAACCTCGTCCAGCTTGTTTCATTCGGCTGCGGCGTGGATGCAATCACGACGGACGAAGTCCGCGCAATCCTGGAGGAAAGCGGCAAAATCTACACTCAGATTAAAATTGACGAGATCTCGAACATGGGCGCCGTGACAATCCGGCTTCGGAGCCTGTTCTCGGCGGCGGAAGACAAGGAGAAGAGAAAATGAGCGAAACCTGGCTTTTTATCATCGCTGCAGTAACTGCCTTTGTGTTTTCCGGTGTTAATCCGGCTATCATTCTGTCAAAGCTGATCTATCACCGCGACATCCGCGAAGAGGGCAGCAAAAACCCCGGATTCACGAATTTCCGGCGGGTGTTCGGCAACCGTTACGCCTGGTTCGTATTTGCGCTGGACATTCTGAAATCCGTTATTTTCTGCGCGGTCTTCGGAGCGTTGTTCGGAAAGTATTACGGCCACTACCAGCTTGGCGTCGCCTTTACCGGCTTCTTTGCGATGCTCGGCCACTGCTTCCCGGTCTGGTACCATTTAAAAGGAGGCAAAGGCTTCCTCGTCTATGTCGGGATGATCTGGATGGTTGACTGGCGTGTGGGGCTTGCAGCGACAGCGGTATTCCTTCTGGTACTTTTTACGATCAAGTACATGTCGCTTGCGAGCATGATTCTCGCCGCGATTTCACCGGTGTTTCTGATCATCGCAGGAGCGGATTCCAATATGGTGATTTTCCTCTGCGCGCTGTCTTCGGTGCTGATGATTTTCCGCCACAAGGCGAATATCATGCGCCTTCTCCGGCATGAGGAATCCCGTTTTACAGTGAGAAAGAAGCGGACAGAGGGATAAAACGGTTTCTGCATAGAAGATTTAATAAAGTACTTAGGCCGCGGGCGATTGTTTCCGCGGCTTTTTTGTGCTATGATTAGAATGTGAAGCATAAAAGACACAGAGACGGATTCTAACAGCGGCGAACCGAAACGAAAGGGGACAAGGTGCGGAACGACAATTTGCTCATGATTCAGGACACGCTCAATATTTTCGAAGAAGGATTTTATCAGGTAAACGGTGAAATAAAAAAACTGAAACTGTCCCGTAAGCAGACAAAAGAAGCCATGGTATTCCTTCCGGAAGATATCGAAAAGATGAACGTTCGCGGGATATCTGAAGACGCCGGTTTTTCCGGACAATGTGTGTACGGCTGTGAAAACACGGACTCCTTTGCGCAGGCGAGACGGATCAGTGAACTGTTTGGGGAACAGGCCGCGGAAAACACGAAACCGGTTCTGGTACTGAATCTTGCAAACCCGGTAAATCCCGGCGGCGGAGTCCGACGCGGAGCACAGGCCCAGGAGGAGGACCTGTGCAGGAAAAGTTCCCTTCTGCTGTCTCTCGAAAGCGAAAATGCTGCAGCTTACTATGCATACAATCGATCCCTGAATACCAACATGGGCTCTGATGCTGTGATCATTCATCCCCAGGTGGAAATCATCCGGGATGAGAACGGAGACCTGCTTCCGGATTCCGTCATTGTATCTGTCATGACCTGTGCTGCGCCAATGCTGCTTTTCGGCCTTATGGGCAGGACGGAAGAGCAGTATGAAGAGATGATGTATCACCGGATCGCCGGAATGCTGAAAACAGCAGCGGCTTTCGGTTATCGCTACCTGGTTCTCGGCGCCTTTGGCTGCGGAGCCTTCAGAAATGATGCACGCGTGGTTTCCGATCTGTTTTATAAGGTGCTGCAAGAGCATGATTTCGGCGGCAGGAAGGCTTCCGGAATATTCAGAAGAATCGATTTTGCCGTGCTGGATCGTTCGGATAAACAGTATAACTTCAGAGAGTTTTCGCGGAATTTCGGATCTCTGCGCAGCAAGGATGGGCAGCCGGAGACCGTCCGCAGAAGGAAAAATGTTATAAGGGCCGCGGCGCGTCAGGACGTCATACGAGGCTGCATTTTCGGCGGTGCGGTCGGTGACGCGCTGGGATATCCGGTGGAATTCCTGCAGGAAGATGCAATTTGCCGAAACTACGGAACCCTGGGCATCCGGGCATATGATAAGGACCGTATGACGGGAAAAGCAATAATTTCAGATGATACTCAGATGTCTCTGTTTACGGCAAACGGATTACTCGCAGGAGATACCGATAATGCGCTCCGGGGGATTCAGAACCCGCCGAGGAGCTATGTGAAACAGGCGTATCTCGACTGGCTTCTGACGCAGGAATCCTCCATGGAGGAGGTGAACCGCCATGAGCGTGGTACGGCAGAGGGCGGATATTCCTGGCTTCTGGATGTTCCGGAACTGTATTCGCGCAGGGCGCCGGGGAACACCTGCCTTTCGGCGCTTTTCAGGGAGCGCGGGGGTGAAAGCTTCGATGACTATGTGGCAGCGAAACGCAATGACAGCAAAGGCTGCGGCGGGATTATGCGCGTTGCGCCGCTGGGAGTATATCGCGAGTGGCAGAATATAGAACAGCTGGATTTGGAAGGCGCCGAGCTTGCAGCGATTACTCATGGGCATTCACTGGGATATATGCCTGCAGCGGTTTTGGTGCATATTATCAACAGGATAGTTTATCCGCCCGATCATAAAATCATGGAGCTTCTCGAAATTGTCCTGGAAGCCAGAGATACCGCAGCGAAAATCTTTTCCGGCGATCCGCACCTTCCGGAACTTCTCTCCGTCATCAACCGCGCAGTCATCCTCTCGGAAGACGATTACGCCGATGATCGTGAACAGATTCACCGGCTCGGAGAAGGCTGGGTCGCAGAGGAAACGCTCGGTATTTCCCTGTACTGTGCGCTGAAATACGAGGATGATTTTTCGGCGGGAATCACTGCTGCAGTGAATCACAGAGGAGACAGCGACTCCACTGGCGCGGTAACCGGGAATATTCTAGGTGCCATCCACGGATACCAGGCGATCCCCTGGAGGTTTAAAGAGGACCTTGAGATTTCCGATATTATAATGGAAATCGCGGATGATCTCTTCTACGGAAGTATGATGAACAAAGATAATGTCAGCAGCGATCCGCTGTGGGAAACAAGATATATCCGCATGCACAATAAGCCCTGAAACAGTCGATTATACAAACCCAACCTTGTCATCGGGCAGGATTTACGATATAATATAAATGTTCGGCATCTGCAAAATGCCGTCAGGCTCTCAGGAATCTTTCGCATAATACTACGATGACAGGAGGAGCTTTGAATTCAGATTATGCATTGCGATAAATAAAGAAAGGTGAAGATATGCGCTGTACACAATGCGGTCGGGAAATATCGGATTATGCACGGTTCTGCAAATACTGCGGAATAACCATCGGACCGAAGTCCGCGCCTGAAAATGCTGAGAAGATACAGGAACAGGGTACAGGCCAGCCTGGAAATGCCGGTCAGGAAAGCAGTACGGCACAGGAAGGAAGTTTCCATCAGGCCGAAAACCTGTCCCGGAACATTAATGCTGATCAGGGCGGAACGGCATCCCAGTTCAGAAATACGAGCCAGTACGGAAACCCGGTCCCGGGCGGAAACACCAATCCGCAGGGAAACCGGAGCCAGTACGGCGGCGGGAATATGTACGGAAACAGGCCCGGTAACAGCGGGACAAACCAGTACGGCACGGCAAACCAGTACAGAAACGGAGCGGTTCCGCCGTACCCGCCTGAGGGGGACAGGACTGCTCAATCGCAGTATAACAGAGGAAACCTGCAGAATATGCGCCCGGTGAACACGGCATCGGATATGACAGAACCGAAAAAGAAAGGTGCATCGAAAGGTCTCCTTCTGAGTCTGATCATCTCGGGGACGGTACTTATCGCCGCTCTTGTCGTCGGCGGAATAATCATCGCGAAGCGGATTTTCGGCGAACAGGACAGGTCTTCCGCAGGCATGAACCCGTCTTCTTCTGCGCCGGCCTCGGTGACTGTGCCGGACAGTGATGAGTCCATAGAAACAACTCCTGGAGCCGGTATCGGTACGGAGCAGTCTGCGGACAGTACGGAAGATACAGAAAAGCCGACAGAGCCGGAGGAATATTCAGCGACGGAAGTGACAACAGAAGAAACAACAGAAGAGACAACAGAAGAGACGACAGAAGAGACAACGGAAGAGACGACAGAAGAGACAACGGAAGAGACGACAGAAGAGACAACAGAAGAGACAACGGAAGAGACGACGGAAGAGACAACCGAAGAAATAACGGAAGAACCTGAGACGGAAGCTCCTGTTGAACACCCGATTGCGTCATTCCCCGACGGAAGTACGGAGGCGCGGCTGCAGGAGGAGATCATCGCATTGAATTCCGAAAATGCGCCGAGAAATGAAATCGATGTTTTCGAAAGAAACCGGAATCCGGCCGCGAGGAATACGGAACTGGTCTGGGATAATTCTGCATTCTATACACTGGAAGGATATATTGAAGCCCCCGGTTATATTAATAAGAACAACTGTATTCTGGAAAGAAAATCGCTGATCAGCCGGACCAGCGGGAATGAAATTCTTTATGACGTCTATATTAATCCGTCAAATGAACGGATCAACAAGATTGTCAGCATCGAAGCCGTCGAGAACGGTCTCGAGGTAATGGAATACTACTATACGAATGACGGCCGGCCGAACTTTGTCTTCCGTTATTATCCGGACAACTATGTGGCAACGCATGCACAGCAGAACATGAACGGAGAACGCTTCCACTTCCGGGACGACTGCATGCTTACATGGAGGCAGGTAAGCGGGGATGCGGCAAAGACGGTGAAAAACTATGTAATCGGCGACAACCAGGCGGCTTATGTCAGCCAGAGCTGGAGCGCGGATACGATTACCACATACCGGAACCTGAGTCCCGACCTGCAGGAGAAGTATGACAATCTGGAAATCCAGATGCTGAATGCCGCCTATAATACCTATGAAGCGATGATGAATTACAGCGGGCAGACACTGATCGAAGGCTATGCTTATGATGATAACGGCGCCGGGATCGATGACGCCGCCGTGTACCTGTTCACCAGTGACTTCGAAGATGTGATTTATAAAACCTTCACGGATCCGGACGGTCTTTACCGGATCAGCGTGCCAAGCGAGCAGTATTGCTACAATCTGGAAATCGTGGCCGACGGATGCACGCCGGTGCGGATCTATTCGATCGATGTCAACCAGGATGTTCTCGAAGCTTACCAGGACAGTGTCCTCTGTTTCCCGCAGGACGCGCCGGAAGATACAGTCGACCTGGACCTTGGCGATGCGGTCGCATATCAGGATGACGGGCAGGGGATGAAGCCCCTTGTGAATGCCTGTGTCAATGCGCGTGCAGGCGTGCGGAACAAGTCAGGACAGATCCTTTCCACGGGCTTCTCCGATGATGCGGGACGCATTCAGCTGACGCTCAAGGCCGGCGTATATACTGCAGAGATCATCGCCGAAGGCTATGAGACCATGTATTATACGATTACCTGTAATCCGCGGCTTCCGCAGAATTACTATGAGTTCTACGCCGCACCGACGCTTTCGGAGGGCGAGTATGCGATTGTCCTGACCTGGGGAGAAAATCCTTACGATCTGGACTCGCATCTGTTTACGACCGGAAACGGGGAGACGCGCCATATCTGGTACGGAGGAATGCAGGACGGTTTCGACAGTTTCCTTGACGTGGATGACACCACATCTTACGGACCGGAAACCGTCACAATCCGAAGATTCCGGCCTGACTACTACTACAAGTATGCGGTTGTGGATTACTCAGACTGTGTTGAGAATAATCCGGAAAGCTATAATATGTCTTACTCGAACGCGACAGTTAATGTCTATTCGGCAGGCGGAATGCTTACAAGCTTCCATGTACCGGAAAACGTATCCGGTGTGATCTGGGAGGTTTTTGAGATCCGCGGCGGAAAGCTTTCACCGATCCAGCGCTACTATAACAATGTGACGGACAAATCCTGGTGGCATCAGGATAAGTAAAGAAAAAAACAGGACTGTGCTGCGGACAGCTGCACAAAAAGTTTACTGGGAGAGAATTTTGACAAAATACGGATTCAGACACAGAGAAAATCCGATATGCGCGCTGATACTCGTATTGATGCTGTTTTTGCCGCTTATCGGCTGTAAAATCACGGATTCTTATGTTTCTGTGGAAGCCGGTACTTCGGAAACGGCGGTGATAACGGCAGGGGAGACGGAAAACGCCGCACCGCCGGAAAGCGGCAGCGAAACGGGCGGCACAGAAGAAAATACCGATGCTGCCGAAGAACGTACAGAAGAGACGACGGCTGAGACTGTCGTGGAACCGGCGGATGAAGAGGATTTCCTGAATGCATATCAGAAGTATTATAAAATATTACGGGAAAGCCGTGGGGGTTTTGGACCGGTAAGTACCGGGGCACAGGCGGCGCTCTGCGATATCTGCGGGAACGGACTGCCGGAGCTCCTTTATCTGACAGCGGAAAATACGGCGGATCCGGGCGCGTCTCCGGCCGGAAATTCGGGCTCTCCCGAAAGCAGTGCAGATGCGTCGGAGATTCTGCATATTGTTTCCCCGTATGGAGAGGAAGTCTCAGATATTTTCTCGCTGAAGCTGCCTCCAGATCCGGAGGAAGGACATTCCTGGTGCTTCTTTACCATTGCGGACGATCGGCGGATGTACGAGTACTCAGCCGATCCGGAGGACGCAGAGAAAAAATACTGGTACTATTACGAACCGATTTCCGACAGAAGTCTGCAGCGGACAGAGCTTCTGATGCAGCATCTTTCAGCGGGAGACGATCCGCTTTTCGGCGGAACCTTTTTCTACATGGGTACGGAATGCACCAGGGAAAGCGGTCAGGAAGTTGTCCGGTCACTGCTTTCGGGGATGGAAAATGTTCTCCTGTACAGAGGTGACCGTCTGAAAGAAGAAGGGTTCTTTTCCCTGTCGGCTTCTGCGGAAGAATACGGAATGAGCCGGGATCAGGCGGCGGAATTCCTCCGGTCCGAAATCCGTATGCTCGGCGGGACTCAGGGGCTTTCAGAGGACCTGATGTATTATCTTGAAGGTTCGGAGTATCTTGAGAGCGGACCCGAGTATTATACGGGCGACGGAGCATCGGAAATACGTTTCGGCCTTCATGACATGAACGGTGACGGAGCACCGGAGCTTCTGATCACAAACGGGAGCGCGGCGCTGTCCGCAAGAACCGCCCATGTCTACGAGCCGGAGAACGGATCTTTCAGGTATCTTGGAGACGCCGGTTTCCGCGAGTGCCTTTTCTACACTGCACCCGGGACAGAATGTCCGGGCGTTTTCTGTACCGGCGGGGATTCTGGATTCATTATGGATATTTACTACGAACTGCAGGAAGACGGAACGATACGCTCCGAGATGGTCGCAAGTTACGAAGACACTTCCTATAAAGTGGAATCGCATGATGAACAGCGGGTGACACAGGATATGCAGCTGTATGAGACCTGGCTGAATGCCTGTCCCAAAGAAGACCGTCCCGGCAGCTTCGTCCTGATGATGACACGGGAAGAAATCATGGAACAGGGCGCGGAAGCGCTCTTAGGCGGAACAGGAGAATCCGGAAAATGACGCTTACAGATTACAGATTGCTTCAGAAACAGCTTCAGGAACTGATTGATGAGGAACCGCGCTATGTTCCGCTTCTTTCCAATACTTCCGCACTGCTTTTTATGACGATGGACCGGCTGAACTGGGCTGGCTTCTACCTGCTGCAGGATGATGGCACTCTGGTTTTGGGACCGTTTCAAGGGAAAACCGCATGTATTCATATCCCGGTCGGGAGAGGCGTCTGCGGAACTGCGGTACAGGAAAATCGGACGATACTAGTGAAAAACGTTCACGATTTCCCGGGGCATATCGCCTGCGATTCGGCAAGCCTTTCCGAAATTGTTGTCCCGATCCGGGATGCGGAAGGCAGAATTCTCGGCGTGCTGGACATTGACAGTCCCATAGAGGCGCGTTTTTCAGAAGAAGACAGGGAAGGACTGGAAACGCTGGTTCGGATCCTTGAGAAGGGAATAGTGTTTTAATGCTTCAGGTTGTGGACATCAGCAAGGAATATCGGACGGGGACACTTATACAGAGGGCACTTGACCATGTCTCTCTTGCGTTCCGAGACAGTGAATTTGTTGCGGTTCTCGGTCCCTCCGGTTCCGGGAAAACCACGCTTCTGAATATTATCGGCGGACTTGACCGCTATGACTCCGGAGACCTGATTATCAATAACGTTTCCACGAAGAAATACCGGGACCGGGACTGGGATTCGTACCGCAACCATACAGTCGGGTTCGTATTCCAGAGTTATAATCTGATCCCGCACCAGACGGTTCTTGCCAATGTGGAGCTTGCGCTGACGATCAGCGGCATTTCCGGCACAGAGCGGAAAGAGCGGGCAAAGGAAGCGCTGGAAAAAGTCGGTCTTAAGGATCATATTTTCAAAAAGCCGAACCAGCTTTCCGGCGGGCAGATGCAGCGCGTCGCGATTGCGCGTGCCCTGGTGAACGATCCGGATATTCTTCTCGCGGATGAACCGACAGGCGCTTTGGACAGCGATACCAGTGTGCAGGTAATGGATCTTCTGAAAGACGTCGCGCGAGATCGGCTGGTCGTCATGGTTACGCACAATCCGGAGCTTGCGGAACAGTATGCAACCCGGATTGTCCGGCTTCGGGACGGCAGGATCACCTCGGACAGCGACCCTTATACGCCTGACAATGCGGCGGACGAAGCCGCTCACAGGAATCTCGGACGCGCCCGCATGTCCTTTTTCACTGCGCTGGCGCTGAGTTTCAACAATCTTAGGAGCAAGCTTACCAGGACGATCCTGATCGCCTTTGCAGGCTCTATCGGTATTATCGGCATCGCACTGATCATGTCGCTTTCAAACGGTGTCAACCTGTATATCAAAAACCAGGAAGAAGAAACGCTGAAAGAATATCCGCTGTCAATCACAAGCTTCAGCTTTGATATCGGCAGTATTCTTGAACGGGCTGAGGAAAGCGACGATGCAGAAGAGACGGGCGGAGAGGAAGATACCGTTCATGAGGTTCGGGAACGGCAGATCGTTTCCTCACTGTTTTCAACCCTGACGACCAATGACCTCGTTTCACTGAAGAAATTTCTGGACGGCCGGGAAAGCCATATCATGGATTATGCAAATGCTGTGGAGTACAGCTATGCAATTTCTCCGTTGATCTACATCAGGAAGAAGGATGGCTACCGCCAGGTGAATCCGGACACATTGATGGCTTCCATGGGTTATTCCTATTCGTCGGGCGGACTGGCATCCATGTTCAGCCAGATGAGCTCCACAGACATTTTTCACGCGCTTCCGGAGAGTGAAGAACTGTATCTTGATCAATATGAAGTAAAAGCCGGACACTGGCCTGAAACCTATCAGGAATGTGTGCTGGTTCTGACCGGGAAGGGACTGATTACCGACATCGCTCTTTATGATCTTGACATGAAGGATACGACGGAACTTGACACGATGATTTCCGATTTCCTTTCGGGTAAAAACATCAATCTTCAGGAATCCGCACAGGAATTTCACTATGAGGATTTTATCGGGATCAGTTTCAAACTGATAAACGCCAGTGACTGCTACAGTTACGACAGCGAATACCGGGTTTATACGGACAAACGGGAAGACCGGGCATTTATGAATGAACTGATAGAATCCGGTGAAGACCTGACGATCGTCGGAGTTGTTCAGCCCAGGGAAGGCGCCTCTGTGACCATGCTGCAGTACGGAATCAATTATCCTGCGTCGCTGACCTATCACTGCATGGATATGGCGCTGTCGAGCGAAGTAGTAAAGGCACAGATGCGCGATCCGGAAACGGACGTCATTACCGGGAAGGCTTTTGGTGATACGGAACATCGTGCGCTCGACATGGAGTCCCTGTTTACTGTGGACGAGGAGGCGATGAAGGAAGCCTTCAGTTTCGATGCGGACGATCTGGATTTGGATTTTTCCGATGCGTTTTCGGGCATGGACTTTACGGATCTGCTTTCGGAATCTGATTTTGAGCTGGATGTACCGGAGATGAATTTCGGATCAATGCTTTCGGGCGTCCAGGTCAATCTGTCACCGGACAACATGGAGAATTTGGCCTCCGAACTCGTGACCGCTTATACGGAATATTCGGAGAGCGATCCGGCAACCAGCTGGTCGGAACTTCCGGATTCTCTCCGGGAATATCTGGAAACGGATGAGGCAAATGCGGCGATCAGCGAGGCTGTGTCTGAACTGACACAGATGTATATGAGCCGGGTGATAACCGAAGATGAGATGCGGGTTTTTGCCGGGAAGATTCTCCTTGGATATCAGGAGTTTCTTGCGGAACGGGAAATAACAGATCCGGATGAGGCAAACGGACTGATTGATGAATACCTCGCTTCCGAGCAGGGTACAGCGGTGATCCGGGAGGCTGTCGGAGATCTTCTCAGGAAAGCCGCGGAGACTGTTGTTACACCCGAAGAACTTGCACCGCTTCGCGAAGCGCTGCTTTCGGGCTATGAAACCTGGGCAGAAGAGAACAATGCACCGCGGCTCTCGAGGATGCGGGAATCCTTCCGCGCCTTTCTGGAAACGGATCAGGCGGCACAGATCATCCGAAACGCTGCGGACCAGGCAATTGATACATCCGGACTGCAGACTGCGCTTTCTCATGCGATCGGAGGCTTTGTCGGTTCTGTGAGCATTCAGGTTTCCGAGATGATGACTAATGCAATAACTGCGGTCAGTGAAAAAATTACCGGGGAACTTCCGAAAATGTTCGAAGAAGTGATCGGAAAGATGGGAGATTCCCTGAATTTTGATGCGGATGCTTTCAGTAAATCCATCAGCATGAATTTCAGTGATGAAGAACTGATGGAACTTTTGAGTTCATTAATGAGTTCCGAAGCATCGAGTTACAGCGGAAATCTGCAGAAATTCGGTTATATTTCGAGAGATGAGCCGAACTCCATCAGTATCTATCCGATCGATTTTGAGAGCAAAAGCGAGATCAAGGAGATTCTTACCCGATATAATGAGTCCATGGAGGCAGGCGGAGAAGAAGAGAAAGTCATCACATACACGGATATCGTCGGGACACTGATGGGGGCAGTGACAAATATCGTGGACGCAATCAGCTATGTCCTGATCGCATTCGTCGCGATTTCACTCATCGTAAGTTCCATCATGATCGGTGTCATAACCTATATCAGCGTTCTGGAACGTAAAAAGGAGATCGGTATCCTGCGGGCAATCGGCGCGTCCAAACACAATATTTCCGAGGTCTTCAACGCGGAAACGGTGATTATCGGCGTTCTTGCGGGGCTGATCGGCGTGTTGATTACGGAACTCCTGCTGATCCCGGCAAATATCATTCTCAGAAAGCTCACAGGGCAGAATATCCGTGCGGTCCTTCCTGTCATATCGGCAGTCGGGCTGGTCATCCTGAGCACGGTGCTGACGCTTCTCGGCGGCCTGATTCCCGCGAAAAAAGCCTCGCGCTCCGATCCGGTGACGGCACTCAGAACAGAGTAAAGTCCGCTTTCTCAAAACATCTCTTCCGGCGGTCTTTCAGTGAAGGAAGACCGCCGTCAGCTTTTCTCCTGCAGGGTGAACATACCGCAGACAGCGGGCATGGAGCAGCGGTGAATGTATTCGGTATATTCTTCGGAGCTGATATAGTATTTCTCGCCCCAGGAGGAGATCTCGAAAAGCACCGGCTTTTTGAGATCCTGATAGCGGCAGATGCCGGTCAGCATGACGAAATGTCCGCTGACATTCCGATGCGACAGGTGCAGTTTTCCATCAGCATCCATCCGGTAGAAATTCACGCCGCGCTTTCCTGGAGAGAGCACCCTGGGACCGATAATGAAGAGGACAGGGTAACCGTTTCGGATGGACTCTTCAGCTAACAGAAGACGTTTTTTCGGATTATTCTGCCAGAGGAACTTAATGCGTTTTGTGCTGTTGACCGATGCAAGGAAACGATTGATAAAGGCCGCCATTGAAAAGGAAAACGAACCGAATTTAGGCAGAATCGGATAACCGTGACGGCTGACATAACGAAGAAACTCCAGATATTCGCTTTTTTCAAGTACATAATCGCCGTCATTCAGGATGGAAGGCGGGAAGTTTTTCGGGACCAGCCGGTTTTTCAGGCAGTACCAGAGCATAAAGTCACAGACAGCTACAAGACCGCAGCCGCCGTTATGGCGCGTACGGTCGAAAAAACCGTCCTTTTTTTCAAACCAGGTCTGGCTTCCGCCGAAAGAACAGCGGTCGCTGTTCTTAATCCGGAGGTAAGGAGCCAGTGAGAGGATACTTTTTTCTGTCATTTCTTTGTCCTGTCTGTTTTATCTTCAGAATGTAAAGAGGTTCCTGATATTTTCGGCTGTCGTTTCCAGAGAATCCGCCACGTTGTTCAGGGACTCCACGAGCCCGTTCAGCTGTTCGATATCCATTTCGCTGAGATTTTTCGCCGCAAGTTCCAGTGCGGCTATGGCTTTGTTGAGTTCTTCGATATCCATCTCCGAGAGATTGGCTGCAGCGTCTTCGAGTGCGGAGACGGAATCATTCAGCTGATCCGTATCTACCTGGCGCAGGGAATTGGCGGCGCCGGTAAGTTCGACAATGGCTTTGTTGATCTCCTCGGTATCGATGGAATCCACGCTTTTCTGGATCGTTTCAATGGTTCCCTCGATTTTCTTATATTCGATGAAAATGAATACGCCGATTGCAATTACGCCCATGAGG
>CACYBV010000061.1 GCA_902772745.1 uncultured Eubacteriales bacterium | reverse complement strand
CCGACCAGCAGGCCGAGGTGGATGCTCAGGCCTTCGAAAACCGCCCGCACAAAGTCCGCACGGCTTGTTGTTCCGGAGAGCCCGATAAAGGCCCCGCGGACATGCGGATTCCAGTACGGCGCGCGCTCGCCGAGAAGCTGCGGGAGGAAGAGAACTCCGTTTGATCCGGGAGCGGACCTGGAAGCTTCCTCTGCGAGGACATCATGCACCGACCGGCCGGTTTCATTTGCCAGCTTCGTTTCTTCCTGTGTGATGACCGACCGGAACCAGTCATAGGCGCCGCAGCAGAACTGCATTGTAGCATTCGGAGCGAAATATCCTGGAACCGCGTGAGCCCAGGTAACGCTTCTTTGTTCCGCGTCAAAAACCGGCGCTTTCGAAGTTCCTGCCGCCCATGCGGAAGTCCCGAGGCACAGATATCCGGTGCCCGGAAACACCGATCCGGCGCCGATATTTGCGGCGATTCCGTCGCCTGCACCCATTACGACAGGCGTGTCGGATAAGAGGCCGCATTCAGCGGCGGCTTCCTTCAGGATTGTTCCGACGACGGAAGAAGAGGGGATGATTTTTGGAAGCTTTTTGGGAGAAACGCCCGCTGCGTCCAGAATTTTCGGAGACCACTGAAGCGTTCGAAGGTCGATCGCATCCATACCGTTGGCATCGGAAGGATCGGTCACAAAACGCCCGGTAAGCTTCAGGACAATATAGTCTTTGGCATTCAGGAAAGCACGCGTTTTTGCATAGATTTCAGGCTCGTTCCGCCTGATCCACAGGATTTTCTGGATTCCGTAGCTCGCACTGTTGCGATGTCCGGTAATTCCGTAGAAATCCGGATCGGAGAGGCGGGTGCGGATTTCCCGGACCTCCGCCGTGGAGCGCTGATCAGCCCAGATCAGAGACCGGCGCAAAGGATTTCCGGAATCATCGACCGAAAGCGCGCCCATCATCTGCCCGCTGAAAGAAACCGCGGCGATTTCCGCAGGATTGACGCCGCCCGAATCAAGAAGCTTCTTTGTCGAGCTGCAGAAGGCGCGCCACCAGTCCGCTGCGTCCTGTTCCGCGATATCCCCTTCCTGATAAAGCGGATATTCCGTGACCGCTGATGACAGAAGCTGTCCGTCTTCGGTAAACAGGGTCGCTTTGTCACCGGATGTTCCGATGTCGTGAGCAAGCAGGTATCTCATAAGAACCCATCTCCTTATTGCCTTACCGGCAGGCTTTTTCCTGTTCTTCCAGAAATTCCCGGATAATCGTGATTCCGGATGAAGTTCCGATGCGTTCCGCACCCTGATCAATCATGGCTTTTGCAGATGCATAGGAACGGATTCCGCCGGCGGCCTTGACCTTCACGAGATCCCCGACGGTTTCCTTCATGAGACGGACGTCTTCAGGCGTTGCGCCTCCGATACCGAATCCGGTGCTCGTCTTGATATAATCCGGACGGACCTCCCTTGCGATCAGCGCCGCCCGGCGGATTTCGTCCTTTGTGAGATAGCAGTTTTCGAAAATGACTTTGCAGATGACCCCGTATTTTCTGCAGATTTCAACGATTGTCTGCATTTCTTCCCGGATGTATGCGTCATTTCCTTCTTTGAGTTTACCGACATTCAGTACATAATCGATCTCGTCCGCCCCGGCTTCGATTGCGGCTTCTGTTTCCGCCGCCTTACAGCGGATCTCCGTCTGACCTAAGGGAAATGCAATCGCGGCGCCGACATGAACACCCGTACCTTTCAGCAGCGATTTGCAGAACGAGACGGGACTTTCATTGACAGCAACCATCGCGAAGCCGTATTCGGCGGCTTCCGCACAGAGCTTTCGGAAATCATCCTCTGTCGCAAAGGGTTTCAGGTTGGTATGGTCGATCATGCCCGCGAGGGTCTTAAGATCGGGATTCTTCATGGGGTTCACTTCCTCTTTTACGGCCGCTTTGAGACAGCCCGTTTATTGGTTCTAATCTAACTGAAGAGGAGAAGCTTGTCAAGATGCTTTGCGTAAAAGAAAACCGCGGAAGCTTCATTGACGAAGAAACCGTATTGACTTCACACTCAAAAACATTTATATTTTACATGAAATCATGCGGGAAGAGGGGATCGGAATCATGAGTATGTTCAATGAACTGTACGAACTCGGAAAGAGCCGCGCAAAGCATACGGTCTGGGTGTTCTCGGACCTGCAGCAGGCGAAATTCGAAAACGCGAAACGCTGTCTGGATCTTTGCATGGAAGACTATCTGGGACTTGGCGAACCGGCGGAAATGCTGTGGTACCTCGGAGACTCGACGGAAGGCGCGGATTACGGAGAACTTCTGAGGATGACAAAACTGCAGGAAGACGCGTTTTCCTCTCTCGGCGTTCCTCTGGCCTACGCGACGGGAAACCATGACTACGATTACGCCGAGCGCTGCAGGCGGCAGGGATCCGCGGATTTTTCGATGCCTTTTTATGACATGGTCCGGAATCATGAAGGCTGGCTCACGACAAAGGACAGCGAAGAAACCTGGTTCAAATTTGAACTCGGAAACTATATGGTTTACTTTTTCTGTGATCATATCGCACACGACAACAGCTGGTGCTCGACGCACAACCGGATTCGCTGGGGGAAGGAATGCTATCCCTACGGGCAGGCGCACTGGGACAGCATCCGCGCCGATATGGAAGCCTGCGACAAGCCGAATCTCCTGACAGCGGCGCACTGCGCGTTCCCCGGAGGAAACCGGGACACAGAGTTTCTTTCAAGGATCCAGCCGCTCCCCTTAAGGACCCGTCTGCATCTCTACGGGCATTCGCATATCGGTGAGTACAACTGCCCCAAGGAACGGATATTCTCCGAAATCCAGTGGGTGGACTGGCAGGATATCCCGCAGGTGGATGTCGCCTCGTTTGAAAACATCCGCGGAAGCTTCTGCCACAGCGTTATGCTGCAGGTATATGAGGATGATTCTCTGGGACTGTTTTTCCGGAACCACGACCTCGGGGAATGGTGCGGCGCCTTCTTCCCGAAGCCGTATTCGGCGGAGAAGCCGGGAAACTTCGGCCGGAGGAAATATCTTTCCTGGGCGCCCTGGGACGGGACGGAAAGACCGGAAGACCCGGGATTTTTGTACGGCGCGAAAAACTGAGAAACTGCCGACAGCAGAAAACCGCTTGACTTTATCATAATAAAGTGCTATAGTGATTTCGATCTTCAAAAATTGTACGGAGTTTGTTTCGGATGCATCAAGTACTGAAGGACAGCTTTTATTATTACTTTGAGGCTCGCTATTATGCGGGCTTTAAAGTCCTGAAATGAATAATGGAAGCATCCGGATGAATAAAACCGACAGAAGATAAGAGAGACGGCTGATGTTCAGGGGATGGACAGCAGCCGTCTTTTTGGAGGAAAACATGGACGAACTGGAAAGCGCAAGACAGGAAATCAACGAATGCGACCGTGAGATGGCGGCGCTTTTTGAAAAACGGATGAGGGCGGCGGAGACGATTGCGCATTACAAGAAGGAGCGCGGTCTCCCGATCTATGCCCCGGAGCGGGAACAGGAGCTTTTGGAGAAGAATGCGGCGCTGATTCTGGACCCGTCGATCCGGGCGCATTATATTCAGTTTTTGAAGCATACGATGAATGCTTCAAAACGCTACCAGCGGGAACTGATCTTCGGGGCGCGCATAGCCTACAGCGGGATTGCCGGAGCGTTTGCAAATATTGCCGCGGAACGGATCTTTCCGGACGCTGAGCTCGTCAGCTTCCCGGGTTTCCCGGAGGCTTATGAAGCTGTTGTTTCCGGCGACTGCGAGCAGGCGGTGATTCCGATCGAAAACAGCTTTGCGGGCGAGGTCGGGCAGGTGACAGACCTGATGTTCAGCGGCCCGCTGTTTATCAACGGCGTCTATACGCTTCGGATCCGGCAGAACCTTCTCGCGCTTCCGGATGCCAGGCTGTCGGATATCACACATGTGATGAGCCATCCGCAGGCACTTATGCAGTGCAGGGAATATATTGCGGCGCACGGTTTTATGCCGGTGGAGGCGAGCAACACCGCTGTTGCGGCGGAAGCAGTCGCAAGGGGAACGGATATCCACACGGCGGCAATCGCAAGCCTTGAGACGGCGGAGCGTTACGGACTTACGGTGCTGGACCATGATATCCAGTCCAGTGTCCAGAATTCGACGCGTTTTGCGGTGTTTTCCCGCGTACAGAACCGCGAAGAAAAGGAAAAGGCAGACCGGCGCTTCATGCTGATGTTTACGGTCCGAAATGAAGCCGGCTCTCTTGCCCGGGCGATCGACGTTATCGGCGACTACGGATTCAACATGAGTTCCCTGCGCTCGCGGCCTCTTGGGAGTCTGGCGTGGCAGTATTATTTCTGCGTCGAAGCTGCGGGAGATATCTTCTCTCCGGACGGGCAGGCGATGATGCGGCGCCTCTCCGGAACCTGTGATATGCTGAAGGTGGTCGGAAGCTTCCCGGAACCGGAAGAACTGTAATACTTCATCCGTCATGTCCGCCATAACGGATGAGACACATGGAGGCATCAATGATTCTTACAATGAATCTCGGTGAAAACAGCTATGATATCGT